>NZ_JVEL01000557.1:0-2925 GCF_001076875.1 Serratia sp. 506_PEND | reverse complement strand
CCTCATCACGCCAGCAGGGATTTGAAAAACTGTTTCGCCAGGTTTACGCCCAGGCTTATGACTGCGCGGTGCGTGAAGGGCTGGAGTCGCTGTGATGCGAAAGGGCTTCCTGATGTTGCTGTTCACGCTATCCCTGACGGGCTGTACCGCCATGGGCAAGATGGCGAAGGTTGCAGCCAATCCTGATATCCAGGTCGGTAGTCACGACGATCAGCCTTCCACTGTCTCCTTCAGTCTGGTCGGGGAGCAGGACATGAACCCCAATGAGAGCGGTGATGCGTCACCCGTTGAATTTCAGATTGTCATGCTGGCGGAAGATTCCCGGTTACTTGCCAGTGATTACGATCAGATAACCACTGACCTGCCCAAGGCACTGGCGAAAAACTATCTCGACAACCAGGACTACACCCTGCTACCGGGGCAGTTTAAGTACCTCCCTGCTGCTGAACTGGATAAAAAGACGCGCTATATCGGTGTAGTTGCCCGCTATGCCGATCCGGACAGTACCGAGTGGCGCAAGGTGATCCCGGTGAAAAGTACGGGACGGCATTACCAGGTGCTGGTGCACCTGCGTATGAATGAAGTGGACCTGCAACAACAAACAGAAGAATAACCATGTCGATCCGTAACCGCGTTATCTGGCGCGAAGGGCTTTTTATCAAGCCCCAGCATTTTCAGCAGCAACAGCGTCATGTGGATTACACGCTGCAGGCGCGTCTGAGTGCCATCAGCGATTATTTCAGTGGCCTGCAGTCACTGGACATCAATGAAGAGTACCTGAATTTTGGGCGTATCGCGCTGGTGGGCGCCCGGGGTGTGATGCCCGATGGCACGGTGTTCAATATTCCCGGTGATGATGCGCTGCCGCCGCCGCTGGAAATTACGGATGATGCGGTGACGGGGCAGAAGGTTTATCTGGCTATTCCGCTGGCGGTCAGCGGGGTGAATGAGGTGCGTCAGCCGGAACAGTCTGTCGCCACCCGCCTGGAAGCGCACCGCTATGAGGTGCGCGATCTTCACAGCGACGGCGGGGATATTACCGCACTCGATCTCGGGCGGGTGAGTCCCCGTCTGATGCTGGAGCGTGACGATCGCAGCGCCTGGGCCACACTGGCCGTCGCCCGTATTCAGGAGCGGCGTCCGGATGGCGGCCTGGTGCTGGAATCGGCGTTTATGCCCTGCAGTTCATCGGTGTCGGCTATCCCGGTGCTTAAACGTTTTCTGGGCGAATCCGCAGGACTGGTGGCCGAACGTGCCCGGACCCTGGCACAGCGTATTGCCGCGCCCGGACAGCAGGGTGTCGCCGATGTCGCCGAGTTCATGATGCTGCAGTTGCTGAACCGCATGCAGCCCCGGCTTTCCCATCTTGCGCGCCTGGGCACGCTACACCCGGAGCGTCTGTACGAAACGCTGGTGGCGTTCTGCGGTGAATTGATGACCTTTACGGACGGATCCCGTCTGCCGCCTGAGTTTCCGGCCTATCGTCATGACGATCCCCGACAGGGTTTTGAACCGGTCATGCACGCCCTGCGTCAGGCACTCAGCACGGTGCTGTCGCCGCGCGCGGTCTCCCTGCAACTGAGTAAACAGGCGTATGGCGTTCATCTTGCTGTCATTGCTGAAAGTGAACTGCTGCAGAGTGCGATGTTCGTCTTGGCTGTACGCGCCAGAATGCCGCAGGAACAACTGCGTAAACAGCTGCTACAGCAGGTCAAGGTAGCGTCAGGTGAGAAAATTCGTGAGCTTATCAGCCTGCAGCTCCCCGGCGTGCCGCTTCAGCCTCTGCCGGTGGCTCCGCGTCAGTTGCCTTACCACGCGGGCTACAGCTACTTCCAGCTTGACAGGCAAAGTCCGGCCTGGTCAGTACTGATGACCGGAAACACGCTGGCGTTCCATATTGCCGGTGAGTTTCCTGAACTTGACATGCAGCTCTGGGCTATTCGCAGCCAGTAACAGGGAGAGTTAACGATGGCAACTGATTCAATGTACTACGACGGCCTGAAAGGGCTGCTCCATGAGGATGCGGGCCTGACGGACAGCGATCCTGATTATGCTTTCAGGATGCGGGGTAACAGCCTGAATCCGATCGTTGACGCGGTCACGCCGCTGTTCGGCATGGTGGCCCGCGTGCGTACGCTGAGTCGCCATAGCGATGTGGCCGGTCTGTATCAGACAGTGGCAACGGAAATCCGTGCGATTGAGCAGGAGCTGCGGGGGCTCGACTATGAGAATGGCGTGATCCTGTCGTTTCGCTATGTGCTGTGCTCCTTTATTGACGAAGCGGTGATGGCCCATGAATGGGGTCACCAGAGCGTGTGGGCGGAGAACTCCCTGCTGTCTCAGTTTCATGGTGAAACCTGGGGCGGTGAAAAGGTGTTTTCTGTTCTTGATAAGCTGCGGGACGATCCTGTGCGTTATCGCGATGTGCTGGAATTTATTCTGCTGTGTCTGCTGATGGGGTTTCAGGGGCGTTATCGTCTCCTGCCGGACGGCAAGAAAATGCTACTGGAGATAAGTCAGTCCCTTCAGCATCAACTGAACCCGGAACCTGTCACTCAGCCGCCAGTGTTACACCTTGATTTTGGTCAACAGGCCGCCCCGTATCGTCTGTCCCGCCAGGTGTCACTGCGCACTGTCGCGGGCAGCGCCTGCCTGCTGATGGCTGGCGTTTTTCTCCTTTTTCACCATCTGCTCAGCAATCAGACGCAGGATGTCCTGCGTCAGTTGAGTGAACTCTTAAAGTGAGGGCGTTAACCCATGATCCGCATTGATCTGCACATCCTTGTTGAACGACTTCATCCGGTTTGCCGCCATATGCTGGAAGAGGCGGCGGCCGTGTGCGTCAGCCAGCAGGGTGCTGAAATTCGTGTTGAGCACCTTCTGCTGAAAGCGCTGGAGACGCCGTTAAGCGATATCCGCCTCATA
>NZ_JVEL01000556.1:33092-70551 GCF_001076875.1 Serratia sp. 506_PEND | reverse complement strand
CCCAGCCACTGTTTGCGCAGCTCACCCTCTTCCGGCGAGGAGTGGTTATAGCGATGCGTCAACTGGCGCGCGCGCCGACGTTCGCTGCGCAGCAGGTCATCGCCGGCGTCGTACAGTTCCCCGGCGATCATCTTGCGCTTTTCTTCGCTCATGGCCATGTCGGCCTCCTTAATCTTATCCGCGTTTCTTGAATGCCCAAGCGTAGTCGCTTTTGCCTGGCGACAAAAAGGGAACGTTCCCAATTTAAAACCGCGATCACGATTTAACACGGGAAAACAGGAGAAAAACGGGCGCCGCCGCCCGGCATTCAGGCGCGCAGTTCCTGGCGCACGTGTTCGGGCAGGCCTTCCACCACCAGCTGATAGGAGCTGTCGATCAGCGTGTAAAACTGCGAGTTCGGCAGGTTGCCGTCGAGAAACACCGTATTCCAGTGCGCCTTGTTCAGGCCGTCGCAGGCGACGATCTCCGGATGGTGTTCACGCAGGCTTTCCGCCAGCTCCGGGCTGGACTTGACCGCCAGCGCCGGCCGCCCTTCGATCTCGCACACCATGGCGAACATCACGTCGCCCACCTTGATCTGGCTGGCCTGCCACTGGTTCTGGTCGCTCTGCTCCGCGCCCGGCTTCGCCATGCAGTACTCCAGCAATGCGCTGTTATTCATTGGGTTATTCCCCCTGTAATGTGGCCACAATACGGCGTGCTCCGCCGTGGATGCGGTGCTCCCCCAGCCAGATGCCCTGCCATGTGCCCAACATCAGCCGCCCATGCCTGACGGGCAGCGTCAAGGAAGCGCCCAGCAGCGAGGATTTGATGTGCGCCGGCATGTCGTCCGGCCCTTCGTAGTCATGCTGATAGGGTGCGTTTTCCGGCACCTGACGCAGGAAATGCTGCTCCATATCGGCTCGCACCGTGGGATCGCAGTTCTCGTTGAGCGTCAGCGAGGCCGAGGTGTGCTGCAGCAACAGATGCAGCAAGCCGGTTTGCAGGCGGTGTAAGTGGGTTAACTGGTTGGTGATCTCGTCGGTAACCAGATGAAAGCCACGCGCTTTTGCGCTGAGGATTAGCGTTTGCTGATGCCACATGAGTGAGCGCCCCTCAATCAGTATATTCTCTCTCCGGTTTGCGGCAACTTCGGCGGCGCGCCGGCAATAAAAAAGGAGCGATATCGCTATCGCTCCCGATGAACGTCCGTTCAGACTAACAGGCGTTACTGCACCGCGGCAAACGCCTCGGCCACCTGACGCACGTTGTTGTGGTTCAGGCCGGCCACGCACATGCGGCCGCTGTGGATCAGGTAGACGCCGAACTCTTCACGCAAGCGATCGACCTGCGCCGCGCTGAAGCCGGTGTAGCTGAACATGCCGCGCTGCGCCAACAGGTAGTCAAAGTTGCGCTGCGGCAGCGCGCTCTTCAAGGTGTCCACCAGCGCGTGACGCATCTCGAGAATGCGGGTGCGCATGCTCTCCACTTCGTCCAGCCACTGGGTTTTGAGCTGGGCGTCGTTCAGCACCTTGGCCACCAGCTGCGCGCCGAAGTTTGGCGGGCTTGAGTAGTTGCGGCGCACGGTGGCCTTCAGCTGGCCCAACACGCGCCCGGCCGCCTCTTCGCTTTCGCACACCACCGACAGGCCGCCGACGCGCTCGCCGTACAGCGAGAAAATCTTCGAGAACGAGTTGCTCACCAGGCACGGCAGGCCGGCCGCCGCGATGGCGCGAATGGCGTAGGCGTCTTGCTCCATGCCGCCGCCGAAGCCCTGATAGGCGATATCGAGGAACGGAATGATTTCACGCTCGGCGATCACCTTGACCACCTCATCCCACTGGGCGGGAGTCAGGTCGGAACCGGTCGGGTTGTGGCAGCACGGGTGCAGCAGCGCGATGCTGTGCTTCGGCAGCTGTTTCAGCGCAGCGAGCATGGCGTCGAACTTCACGCCCAGGCTTTCGCTGTCGAAATACGGGTAGGTATTCACTTTGAAACCGGCGCCGCTGAAGATGGCGACGTGGTTTTCCCAGGTCGGATCGCTGACCCACACCTGCGAATCCGGGAAATAGGTTTTCAGGAAGTCGGCGCCCACTTTCAACGCGCCGGAACCGCCGACGGTCTGAATGGTGGCGATGCGCCCCTGCTGCAGCATCGGGTGCTGCGCGCCGAACAGCAACTGCTGGATGGCGGAACGGTAGGGTTGCAGCCCTTCCATCGGCAGGTATACCGAGGCGCCGTGCTCGACGCTGTTCAACTGCGCTTCCGCCGCAGCGACCGCCCGCATCTGCGGAATGATGCCCTGCGCATCGTAGTACAGGCCGATACTCAGGTTCACCTTGTGCGCACGCGGGTCTTGTTTGAATTTTTCCATCAGCGACAGAATGGGATCGCCGGCATAGGCGTCAACGTTCTGGAACACGGGGTTTTTCTCCTGGTTTATTGTGGTTTGGGCACAGCGTTACGTTCCTAATATAGACGGAAAAGCGCATTCGGTTTTAGCTTTATCTCGTCACCGGCAACAAACCGTTTTCCTTGATGCGATTGAGCACCACCGCCGTTTTGATATGCGCCACGCTTTTGTGCGGCGACAGCGTCTGGCTGATGAATTCGCTCAGCGCCGGCAGGTCAGCCACCGCCACTTTCAGCAGGTAATCGGCGTCGCCGGTGGTCTTGTAAGCGTCGAGGATCGCGTCCACGTTCTCCAGCATCTGATGAAAGCTGTCGATCTGCTCCTGCGCGTGCGTGATCAGGCTGACTTCGATCAGCCCCACCAGCCCCAGGCCGACCGCCTCCGGCGCCAGCCGCGCGTGGTAACCGCGGATCAGCTGCGCCTGCTCCAGGCTGATGCGCCGCCGTGAGCACTGGGAAGCGGAAAGCCCCACCAACTCGCTCAGTTCCTGATTGGTCAGACGGCCGTTGGCCTGTAACAGCGTCAGGATTTTCATATCAAAATCGTCAATGTTGTACATAGCCACCTGTAAACTGTGTTAATAAATGTTGACGTTACAGCCTACCAGTTTTTTTACCGTTGCCGACGTCACACCCTGGCGTTTGAATCGCGTACAGCAGCAACGCCCGGCGTTTTCGTCGGTAAGCGGCATAAAAAACGGCTAACTCATGCAGGCAAACGACAATTAACGGCGAAGTAACGCATAAAACCACGAATGTATAAAAAGGACGCCAGATGAAAAAGCTTCTCCCCCTCGCGCTGCTGCTCGCCGCCGGCGGCGCCGGCGCGCAATCCCACCTGGACAAGGTGCTGCAGCAAAAGACCCTGGAGGTCTGCACCACCGGCGACTACAAGCCCTATACCTTCCTCAAGGAAGACGGCGGCTATGAAGGCATCGATATCGACATGGCGGAATCGCTGGCGAAGAGCCTGGGCGCCAAGGTGAAGTGGGTGAAAACCAGCTGGAAAACCCTGACCCCGGACTTCGTCGGCGGCAAGTGCGACATCGCCATGGGCGGCATCTCCGTCACGCTGGAGCGGCAAAAGCAGGTGTTCTTCGCCGACAAGCTGGATACCGACGGCAAAATCCCGCTGGTGCGCTGCACCGACGTGAAGAAATACCGCACGATAGAACAGATCAACAAACCGTCGGTGCGTCTGTTGGAACCGGCGGGCGGCACCAATGAAGCCTTCGTGCACGCCTATCTGCCGAAGGCCAAACTGACGCTGACGCACGACAACATGAGCATTTTCCAGCAGTTGGTGGATCGCAAGGCGGACGTGATGATCACCGACGCCTCCGAGGCGTTGTACCAACAAAAGCGCTATCCGAAGCTGTGCGCGGTGAATCCGACCAAACCGATGCAGTACGGCGAGAAGGCTTACATGCTGCCGCGCGACGATCTGAGTTGGAAACTGTATGTGGATCAGTGGCTGCACCTGGCCAAGGCGACCGGCGAGTATCAGAAAATTATCGATAAGTGGTTGGCGGTAAAGAAGTAACGCGCTGAGAAACGGGGCCGACGCGCGTCGGCCCCTGCGGCGCATCAGTCGCCGATGTATTCCATCGCCACGCGCTGCGTGAGCTTGGTGATCAGTTCATAAGCGCTGATGCCGGTGCAGGCGGCGATACGCTCAACCGGCAATGCCGGCCCCCACAGCACCGCTTCATCCCCCACCTTATCGGCGGCATCCGGCCCGAGATCGACCGAAATCATGTCCATCGACACCCGGCCGACGATCGGCACTTCACGGCCGTTGATCAGGATCGGCGTGCCGGTCGGCGCGCTGCGCGGGTAACCGTCGCCGTATCCCATCGCCACCACGCCCAGCCGGGTATCGCGCGGACTTACCCAGGCGCCGCCGTAGCCGACCGCTTCGCCGGCCTTGTGCTCGCGCACCGCGATCAGGCTGGATTTCAGAGTCATCGCCGGCTGCAGACCATGCTCGGCGCCGCTGCCGTTATCCAGCGGCGACACGCCGTACAGAATGATGCCGGGACGCACCCACTCGTTGTGGGCGTCCGGCCACAGCAGCGTGCCGCCGGAGGCGGCGACCGAGCGCTGGCCCGGTTTGCCGCGCGCGAACTGCTCGAAGCAGGCGATCTGTTTCAGGGTGGCGTCGGACTCCGGCTCATCGGCGCGGCTGAAGTGGCTCATGATATTGACCGGCTGCGCCACGTTGCGGCAGGCGCACAGGCGCTGATAAAACGCTTCCGCCTGTTCGGGACGCACCCCCAGCCGATGCATGCCGGTATCGAGCTTCATCCACACCGGCACCGGGCGCGCCAGTTCGGCCTGCTCCAGCGCTTCGAGCTGTTCGATGCAGTGCACCGCGGTTTCGATGTTGTTCGCCACCAGCACCGGCAGGTCTTCGGCACAGAAGAAGCCTTCCAGCAGCAGGATCGGTTTGACGATGCCGCCGGAGCGCAGCATCAGCGCCTCGCCGATGCGCGCCACGCCGTAGCAGTCGGCGTCTTGCAGGGTGTGTGCTGTTTCCAGCAGGCCATGTCCATAAGCGTTTGCTTTCACAACGGCAATCAGGCGGCTTTGCGGCGCCTGGCGGCGCACCTGTTGCAGATTATGTCGCAGAGCGCGGCGGTCGATTACAGCGGTTGCCGCTTTCATTTCAGTTCCTTAGCTGATTATTCGTCATCGTATTGTGGCCCCGCGTAGTTGTCGAAACGCGACCACTGGCCGTTAAAGGTAAGGCGCACGGTGCCGATGGGGCCGTTACGCTGCTTACCGATAATAATTTCCGCGATCCCTTTCAGATCGCTGTTCTCGTGATACACCTCATCACGATAGATGAACATAATCAGGTCGGCATCCTGCTCGATAGAGCCGGATTCACGCAGATCGGAGTTGACCGGGCGTTTGTCGGCGCGCTGCTCCAGGCTTCGGTTCAGCTGCGACAGCGCCACCACCGGCACCTGCAGCTCTTTCGCCAGCGCCTTCAGCGAGCGCGAAATCTCGGCGATCTCCAGCGTACGGTTGTCGGACAGGGCCGGCACGCGCATCAACTGCAGGTAGTCGATCATGATAAGGCTAAGCCCGTCGTGCTCGCGGAAAATACGCCGCGCGCGCGAGCGCACTTCGGTCGGCGTCAGGCCGGAGGAATCGTCGATGTACATGTTGCGCTTCTCCAGCAGGATGCCCATGGTGCTGGAAATGCGCGCCCAGTCCTCGTCGTCGAGCTGGCCGGTACGGATGCGCGTCTGATCCACGCGCGACAGCGACGCCAGCATACGCATCATGATCTGCTCGCCGGGCATCTCCAGGCTGAAGATCAGCACCGGTTTTTCCTGGGTCATCGCGGCGTTTTCGCACAGGTTCATGGCGAAGGTGGTTTTCCCCATCGAAGGACGGGCGGCGACGATGATCAGATCGGACTTTTGCATGCCCGCTGTTTTCTTGTTGAGGTCCTGATAGCCGGTATCGACCCCGGTCACGCCGTCGTGCGGCTGCTGATACAGCTGCTCGATGCGCGACACGGTGTCTTCCAGGATGCGCTCGATGCCCTTCGGGCCTTCGTCTTTGCTGGCGCGGTTCTCGGCGATTTGGAACACGCGGGATTCCGCCAGATCGAGCAGGTCTTCGCTGCTGCGCCCCTGCGGATCGTACCCGGCGTCGGCGATCTCGTTAGCCACCGAGATCATTTCGCGCACCACCGCGCGCTCGCGCACGATGTCCGCGTAGGCGCCGATGTTGGCGGCGCTCGGGGTGTTTTTCGACAGCTCGGCCAGGTAGGCGAAGCCGCCGACCGAGTCCAGCTCGCCCTTCTGCTCGAGCGATTCGGACAGGGTGATGAGGTCGATCGGCTTGCTCATCTCCAGCAGACGCTGCATCTCGGTAAAGATCAGGCGGTGCGGGCGGCTGAAGAAGTCGTTGGCGACCACGCGCTCCGCCACGTTGTCCCAGCGCTCGTTATCCAGCATCAAACCGCCCAACACCGACTGTTCTGCCTCCAGCGAGTGCGGCGGCATCTTCAGCCCTTCCATCTGACGATCTCTGGAACGCTCTCTGGTTTCGTCCGCGTTTGTTTTGTTGGTTGGTTTTTTTCCTGCCATGAAACGTAGTCTTTATCCGGTTGCGAATGAGGGTGAGGCTGCTGACGCAAGAGTATACGTGATTTTTCCGCACGATTCCGCCGCATAATTGCCACAGGCCGGCGCACGGGCAGGCTAGACCTCCGCAGCCAAAAGGCATAGGGTGAATTCAGATAACCAAATGAGGGTAGAACATGGCCAAGCGCATTCAATTCTCCGCCACCGGCGGGCCGGAAGTCTTGCAATACGTTGATTTTACACCGCTCGATCCGGCTGCCGGCGAAGTGCAGATCGAGAACAAGGCGATCGGCATCAACTACATCGATACCTATGTACGCAGCGGCCTGTATGCGCCGGCGAGCCTGCCGAGCGGCCTCGGCACCGAGGCGGCCGGCGTGGTGACCAAGGTCGGCGCCGGGGTCAGCTTCCTCAAACCTGGCGACCGGGTGGTGTATGCGCAATCGGCGCTCGGCGCCTACAGCGAGATCCACAACGTCTCGGCAGAACGCGTGGCGCTGCTGCCGGACAACCTGAGTTTTGAACAGGGTGCAGCCTCTTTACTCAAAGGGCTGACGGTATACTACCTGCTGCGCCAGACCTATGACGTGCAACCGGGTGAAGTGTTCCTGTTCCATGCCGCGTCCGGCGGCGTCGGGCTGATCGCCTGCCAGTGGGCGAAAGCGCTGGGTGCGCGCCTGATCGGCAGCGTCGGTTCCGACGAGAAGGCCGCGCTGGCGAAACAGGCCGGCGCCTGGGCCACCATCAACTACCACAAAGAGGATATCGCCCAGCGGGTGGCCGAGCTGACGCAGGGCGAGAAGGTCGGCGTGGTGTACGATTCGGTGGGTAAAAGCACCTGGCTGGCCTCACTCGACAGCCTGAAGCGGCGCGGCCTGATGGTGAGCTTCGGCAACGCCTCCGGCCCGGTGACCGGCGTCGATCTGGCGCTGCTGAATCAGAAGGGCTCGCTGTACGTCACCCGCCCTTCCCTCAACGGCTACATCACCAACCGCGCCGAGCTGCAGTACGCCAGCAACGAGCTGTTCTCCCTGATCGGCAGCGGCGCCATTCGGGTGGAAGTGAAAGACGAGCAGAAATTCGCGCTGGCCGACGCCCAGCGGGCACACCAAGTATTGGAAAGCCGCAGCACCAGTGGCTCCAGTCTGCTGATCCCCTGATCGCGGCAAAAGAAAAGGGCTCCTTGCGGAGCCCTTTCTGTTACTGCGTTTTGTAGGGGTAGAGCAGAGTCCGCCAGAGACCGGGGGTTGCTTCAGCAACACGAATTTTGGTTGTCTCTCACGGTGATGAAATCGGTCGCATCACTGCATCGACCAACATCCTAACAGCCCCGTCCGGCAAAAAACACGCTTTATGTGCCACATCGCCGGGTAAAACTGCCAAGCTGTGATCGCTGCCGCATTAGCGTGGCGGGCAGTTATGCAAGTTTCATCGCGACTGACTGATTATTCGGCAAAAAATCAGTAACGCCGGATCTGGGGTTTCTGCATCGAACGGTAAATCCATACCCCAACCACCGCCAAAATCAACCACGGCAACAGCTTAATCACCACCGCGAACAACCCGCCCAACAGCATGAACGCCGCCGCCGCCAACAGCGCAGCGAAGATCCCCAGCAGCGAGATGCCGGTCACCATCAGCATCACCACAAAGCCAATGAGAAAGAAGATTTCCAACATGATTGCTCCTTTGCAACTCAACGTATCTGCAGAGTGGATTACAAGAAGCGTGCCAGAATGGCGGAATGGCTAACCTATTGAAAAAACGGGGCCGACATCCGGCAATACGCCGAATGCCTGGCGAAAAAGACTAACTATTGGTCAAACTTTTTGTGGGTTACGCCATTTCGACGCGCGGCTGACGCACCAACGCCAGCGCCTGCTCCACCACCCGCGCATCGGCGCCCGGCTTGTGGGCGTTCTCGCTCAGGTGGCGACGCCACTGGCGCGCGCCCGGCACCCCCTGGAACAAACCGAGGATGTGGCGGGTGATGTGGCCGAGATAGGTGCCGTTGGACAGCTCGCGCTCAATATACGGATACAGCGCTTCGACGATCGCCACGCTGTCCGGCACCGCGGTCTGCGCGCCGAACAGTTCGCTGTCGACCCGCGCCAGGATGCCCGGATTCTGGTACGCCTCGCGCCCCATCATCACGCCGTCCAGATGCTGCAGGTGCTGTTGCGCCTCTTCCAGCGTTTTCACTCCACCGTTGATGGCGATGGTCAGCGCCGGGAAATCCCGCTTCAACTGATAAACGCGCGGGTAGTCCAGCGGCGGCACTTCGCGGTTCTCTTTCGGGCTGAGGCCGGAGAGCCAGGCTTTGCGAGCGTGGATAGTGAACATGTCGCACTCGCCGCGCCCGGCGACGGTCTGGATAAAGTCGCACAGGAAGGCGTAGCTGTCCTGATCGTCGATGCCGATGCGGGTCTTCACCGTCACCGGTATCGATACGACGTCGCGCATCGCCTTGATGCAGTCGGCGACCAGCGTCGCCTGGCCCATCAGGCAGGCGCCGAACATGCCGTTTTGCACGCGATCGGACGGACAGCCGACGTTGAGGTTAATCTCGTCATAACCGCGCTGCTCCGCCAGTTTGGCGCAGTGCGCCAGCGAGGCCGGATCGCTGCCGCCCAGCTGCAGCGCCACAGGATGCTCTTCTTCACTGTAGGCCAGGTAGTCACCCTTGCCGTGTATGATCGCGCCGGTGGTCACCATTTCGGTGTACAGCAGCGTTTCCTTGGTCAGCAGGCGGTGGAAGTAACGGCAATGACGATCGGTCCAGTCGAGCATTGGCGCGATGGAGAAGCGATTGGCGGCGTAGGTTGGGGCGTGGTTGTCTTTCGTCATGCTGAGTTACTGGCTACCTGAGTCTGTCTGGGTTCAACGAACGGCGCGCGGCCGCAAACGGCTATTATAACGACAATCGGCGCCGTTGGGAAAACCGCCTTGCCGGCGGCGTAAATAAGCGGGAGTAAGGCGAATAAATTCACGCGTTCAGGTGTTATCTCATTACGGGCGCGCACGGCGCCTCTGCCTTGAGGACACAACCATGAACAGCTTCATTAAACGCCTGCTGGCATCGACCATTGCCGGCTGCCTGCTGTTTTCCGGCGGGGCGCTGGCGATGGGCGGCGACGGCAGCGGCCAAACCCCGCCGACCTGTCCGAAAGGCCAGGTCTATGACAGTAAGACCCAGACCTGCACGGTGGATAAAAGCAGCAAAGTCGACGACGCCGACCGCACTAACTATGCCTATGCACTGGCGAAAAGCGGCCGCTATCAGGAAGCGATCGATATGCTCAACACGCTTAAAAATCCCAACACCGCCGTCGCACTGAATTATCGCGGCTACGCCACGCGCAAACTTGGCCGCACCGATGAGGGTATCGGCTATTATTTAAAATCAGTCGCCCTCGATCCGAAATACCCCAAAGTGCGCGAGTACCTGGGGGAAGCCTATATGCTGAAAGGGCGGCCCGACCTGGCGCGCCAACAGCTGCAGGTGATCCAGTCGCTGTGCGGCACCGGGTGCGAGGAGTACCGTGATTTGGCGGCAGCCATCGACCGCCACCCGGAATCTTGATCCGACGCGCCTGCGGAGGTGACTATCAGCGGCGATGCGATACGCGATGAACTCGGCCACTATCTCTCCCGCCTGTGGCGCTATGCGCTGGTGCTTTCGCACCGGCGGGATATCGCCGACGATCTGGTGCAGGCGACCTGCGTGCGTGCGCTGGAGCGCGCCGCGCAATTCACCCCCGGTTCTCACCTGGATCGCTGGTTGTTTTCCATCCTGCACTCCATCTGGCTCAATGAAGTTCGCGCCCAGCATCTTCGCCAGGGGCAAGGCTGCATGGCGGCGGAAGAGCTTGGCGATGCGGACAACGGTGAACAGCCAGTCTGGCTCAATGAAGTGATGCGGCGCGTAAGCCGGCTGCCAGCGGCCCAGCGCAACGCGCTGTTTTTGGTGTATGTCGAAGGGCTGTCCTACCGGGAAGCGGCGAAAGTGCTGGCGGTGCCAATCGGCACCGTCATGAGCCGCCTTGCGGCCGCACGTCAGGCCTTGGCCGATGACCGCCAGTTGCCAAACGACGATTCGCACCATAAGAAGACCCCTCCTCCCCCCTTGCCCCGCACTCGCCGATAAACCGCTGGCCGCCGATTCGTATTCAGCGCCCTATTCCAACGCGCGGATAACCCGGCACGGCTGCCCCAGCGCCAGCACATTGGCCGGAATGTCGCCGGTGACGATGCTGCCCGCGCCGATAGTCGTGCCATCGCCGATGGTCACTCCCGGCAGGATCACCACGTTGCCGCCGATCCACACGTTGCTGCCGATGGACACCGGCTGCGCCGAGGTGCGGAAAGGAAAAGCCGGATCGCCGGTAAAGCGTTCACCGGCCTTCAGCGGATGACTCGGCGTGTAGATTTGCACGTTGGGGCCGATCAGCGTGTTGTCGCCGATGGTGATGGTGTTGCAGTCGAGGAACACCGCATTGACGTTGATAAAACAGTTTTTGCCGATGCGGACATGCTGCCCGTAGTCGCACCAGAATGGCGTTTCGATCCAGCTCGCCTCACCCCAGATGCCGAACAGCTCGCCGAGCAGGCGATTTTTCTCGTCCGCCTGATGCGAATCCAGTGCCTCCAGGCTTTTGGTCAACGCCCTGGCTCGATGGTACAGGGCGATCAGTTCTTCATCGCGGCTGTTGTACTCCAGGCCGCTTAACAGCTTCTCTCTTTCCGTCATCACAAAAGGCTCCTGCTTATCACGCGGATGAAGCGCGTTATACCGCTCTCGCCCGCTGCTCTCCAGCGCTAAAATCGGCAACGTTGATTTGCCGTCCGGCGGAGGGGAAAAGTTGTGATGCATCTCTCTTTTAGCGCGCTCAGCGCGCCTTTCTCTGCGCTATCCTCAGGGGAAAAGGGGGCAACTCTCGGCGATTCGCCGTAATCATGGTAAAATCGGCTTTTTTACGTACCGGGATATTTGCGATGAACTCAACCACCCAGGAAAAGCTGCTGGCGCAGGCGGAACGCCTCTGCCAGCAACGCAATGTGCGATTGACGCCGCAACGGCTGGAAGTGCTGCGTCTGATGACTCAGCAACCCGGTGCAATCAGCGCTTACGACCTGCTCGATCTGCTGCGCGTCGCCGAACCGCAGGCCAAGCCGCCGACGGTCTACCGCGCGCTGGATTTTCTGCTGGAGCAAGGGTTTATCCATAGGGTGGAGTCCGCCAACAGCTACGTGCTGTGCCACCACTTCGAACAGCCGATGCATACGTCCGCGCTGTTTATCTGCGACCGCTGCGGCCAGGTGACCGAACGCACCACCGAAGGCGTAGAGGAAACGCTGCAGAAGCTGGCTCAGGAGGCCGGATTTGCGCTGCGGCACAGCGTAGTGGAAGCGCACGGTCTGTGCGCCGGCTGCGTGGAAGTTGAAGCTTGCGACAGCAAGCATGACTGCGCCGAACACGATCACAGCATCGCCATCAAGAAGAAGTAAGACAAAATCAGGTACCTCCCTGTACCTGCGGCCGGAGCGCCAGAGGATGGAGCGACGCCGGCCTGCGCTGTGCAAGCCGCCTTCAATGGCGGCCCTGCAGATTACCAGCGGTGTTTGGTGTGATCTTCCCAGGCTTTCACCTCTTTTTCGGCCGCCTCTTTCTGGTAACCGTAGCGCTCCTGGATTTTGCCGACCAGCTGTTCGCGTTTCCCTTCGATGACCGTCAGATCGTCATCGGTCAGCTTGCCCCATTTCTCTTTCACTTTGCCTTTCAGCTGCTTCCAGTTACCGTCGGCTTGATCTTTATTCATAGTCTCTCCGTTAACCTGTGGTGAATCAGTGATCCCTGTCGCCGGCCGGGGTTAACCAGAAACTTTTCTGGCTGATGCTCCCTTCACCTTAAGAAGCAACGCTCCCCTTCATTTACCAGCCACATGATTCATTCTAGTTAAACATGAAAATAAAAAAGCCAATTTGCAGAATAAAAAACCATTAAAAAACACAATAAAAACAAAAAACGCCAACAAACAACGAGCTAACGCGAACGGGTCTGGACTGAAAACATGTAAGCAAACACGAACAAAACATAAGATAAATTAATGAATAACCCAACAAAGCGTTCGACCTAGCGTGCAGCAAACCAACTGCCGCGCACCTGATGACGGTGCCAAATCCAGCCCAACGCCAGGCCGCGCAGCGCCAGAAACACCGCCAGCGCCAGCCAGAGCCCGTGGTTGCCTAGCAGCGGCACGCTGAACAGCGCCAGACCGTATCCCGCAGCGGCCACCGCCATGCTGTTACGCATCTCGGCGCCGCGCGTGGCGCCGATAAACATGCCGTCCAGCAAATAGCACCATACCCCGACCAGCGGCAGAATGACCTGCCAGGGCAAATAATGTGCGGCCAACGCACGCAGTTCCGGCAAAGAGGTCAATGCCGCCACGATCTGCTGGCCGGTAACGGCATACGCCAGGCCGAAGGCCAACGCGACCAGCCCTGCCTGCCTGCAGGCCGCGTGCCACACCTTGCGCAGTTGGCTGTCGTCCCGGGCGCCGTAGGCGTGGCCCGAATGAGCCTCCACCGCATAAGCAAAACCGTCGAGCGCATAGGCGGTGAACGTCAGCAGATTCATCAATACCGCATTGACCGCCACCACCTCGCTTCCCAGGCGAGCGCCGAAAATGGTCAACGACGCAAAGCACAGTTGCAGCAACAGTGAACGCAGCATGATGTCGCGGTTGAGCGCCAGCAGGCGACGCAGATCGCCACGCCAGGCCTGGCGCAGCATCTGCAGGGTAATACCGCGCAGGCGCATCACCCGCCACGCCAACCACAGGCCGAGCAGCAGCGTAGCGTATTCGGCGATGGCGGTTGCCGCCGCCGCCCCCCGCACGTTCCAGCCCAGGCCCATCACCAGCCAGATATCCAGCACGATGTTCAGCAGGTTGCCGACGATCAGCAGGATCACCGGCGCCCGCACGTACTGCACGCCGAGCAGCCAGCCCAGCAGCACCAGATTGGCCAGCGCCGCCGGGGCGCTTAACCAACGGATCTCAAGAAAACGCCGCGCCTGTTCCAGCACCTCGCCATCGCCACCGACGATCCGCAGCGCCAGTTCGATCAGCGGATAACGCAGCAGGACGATCGCCGCGCCGCCCAACAGCGCCAGCAGCAGCGGTTGCATAAAGGCGCGCGCCAGCGCTTGCGGGTTCTGTGCCCCCAGCGCTTGCGCCGCGAGGCCGGTGGTGCTCATGCGCAGGAATAACAGCAGCATGAAGAGGAAGCTGGTCGCCACCGCGCCGATCGCCACGCCCCCCAGGTAGATCGGGCTGTCGAGGTGGCCGATCACCGCGGTGTCCACCAGCCCGAGCAGCGGCACGGTAATATTGGAGAAGATCATCGGCAGGGCGAGGCGCCACAGGGCTTTATCGGTGTCGCTGGTGAAGGCGGAAATCAGGCGCATGATGGGATGTTCCTGTGACTGAGTGACAAAGGGCGAAGTCAGAAACAAAAACGCCCCAAAACAGGGGCGATTGATACAGGGAGCGGCGGTGATGGGCCGGCGATTAAATCCAGTCGCCGTTGCGGATCACGCCGACCGCCAGCCCTTCGATAGTGAAATTCTGCTGACGCAGATCGACCACTATCGGTTGGAATTCGTTGTTCTCCGGCAGCAGTTCAACCACGTTGCCGTGCTTTTTCAAGCGCTTGACCGTCACTTCGTCTTCGATCCGCGCCACCACGACCTGGCCGTTGCGCACGTCTTGCGTTTTGTGCACCGCCAGCAGATCGCCGTCCAGAATGCCGATGTCGCGCATTGACATGCCGTTCACCCGCAGCAGGAAATCGGCGCTCGGTTTAAACAGGGAAGGATCCACCTGGTAGTGCCCTTCGATGTGCTGCTGCGCCAGCAGCGGCTCGCCGGCGGCGACGCGGCCGATCAGCGGCAGCCCTTCTTCTTCTTCCATCAGCAGACGGATACCGCGTGAGGCACCGGAGACGATTTCGATCACGCCTTTGCGTGCCAGCGCCTTCAGGTGTTCTTCGGCGGCGTTAGGCGAACGGAACCCCAGACGCATCGCGATCTCGGCACGCGTTGGCGGCATGCCCGTTTGCGAAATGTGCTCGCGAATCAGATCGTAGACCTCTTGCTGTCTGGTAGTTAGTGCTTTCATTCCGCCCCCTGTTTGTTTATACAGTCTTGCTGTGAGTATATACAGGTAAGCGCGGATTGGGAACCGAAGAATAAATAAAAATCAGTCAGTAGGCGCTTTTCGTCAGCCTAAATGCTGCCATAGGACCGTGCCCCAAACGAACAGCGCCAGCGCGATCGCCAGCGACACCGCCGCCGATCCCATGTCCTTGGCCCGCCCGGACAGCTCGTGATGTTCGCTGCCGATGCGATCCACCACCGCCTCGATCGCGCTGTTCAGGATCTCGACGATCATCACCAGCGCTACCGATCCGATCAATAAAATGCGCGCTATCGCACCCACATCCAGCCAGACAGCCAGTATGATAGCCAGAAGGGTGACCACCAGTTCCTGGCGGAAAGCCGCTTCGTGCTGCCAGGCGGCGGATAGCCCTTTATAGGAATAGCCGGCGGCCTTGATGATGCGGGTCAGTCCGGTTGCTTGGTTTGCCATGTTTTCGTGCCTTTCTCAGAGGTCGGTCATAATAAAAAGAGTCTAGAACAGTCCGCGCTGACGGCTCTCGGTTTTCGAACACCACAGATCTGCTACCCGGTTTCTGGTATGCTTGCGGCGCATTGCTAACAAGAGGCTTCACGTTGTTATGTCAGGTTGGCGTAAAATTTATTATAAAATATTGAATTTACCACTTAAATTGTTGGTAAGAAGTAAGGTCATCCCTTCAGATCCGGTTACCGAGCTAGGGTTGGATCCCTCACGGCCGATTTTGTATGTTTTACCTTACAATTCCAAGGCGGATTTGCTGACGCTGCGCACCCAGTGCCTGGCGCAGGATCTGCCTGATCCGCTCAACTCGCTGGAGATCGACGGCACCGTGCTGCCGAGCTACGTGTTCATTCACGACGGCCCGCGCGTGTTCCGCTACTACACCCCGAAAGAAGAGTCGGTAAAGCTGTTCCACGACTATCTGGATCTGCATCGCAGCAACCCGGATCTCGACATTCAGATGCTGCCGGTTTCGGTGATGTTTGGCCGTTCGCCGGGCCGCGAAGGCCACGGCACGCCGCACCTGCGTCTGTTGAACGGCGTGCAGAAGTTCTTCGCCGTGCTGTGGCTCGGCCGCGACAGCTTCGTGCGTTTCTCCAACACCGTGTCGCTGCGCCGCATGGCTACCGAACACGGCACGGATAAAACCATCGCGCAGAAACTGGCGCGCGTGGCGCGCATGCACTTCTCGCGCCAGCGCCTGGCCGCGGTGGGCCCAAGCCTGCCGGCCCGTCAGGATCTGTTCAACAAGCTGCTGGCGTCCAAAGCGATCGAAAAAGCGGTCGAGGACGAAGCGCGCAGCAAGAAGATCTCGCACGAGAAGGCCCAGCAGAACGCCATCGCGTTGATGGAAGAGATCGCCGCCGACTTCTCCTACGAAACCGTGCGTCTGTCCGATCGCGTGCTGAGCTGGACCTGGAACCGGTTGTATCAGGGCATCAACGTCACCAACGCCGAGCGCGTGCGCCAGCTGGCGCAGGACGGCCACGAGATCGTCTACGTGCCCTGCCACCGCAGCCACATGGACTATCTGCTGCTGTCCTACGTGCTGTATCACCAGGGCCTGGTGCCGCCGCACATCGCCGCGGGCATCAACCTCAACTTCTGGCCGGCCGGCCCGATCTTCCGTCGCCTGGGCGCGTTCTTCATCCGCCGCACCTTCAAGGGCAACAAGCTGTACTCGACGGTGTTCCGCGAATACCTCGGCGAGCTGTTCACCCGCGGTTACTCGGTGGAATACTTCGTGGAAGGCGGCCGTTCCCGCACCGGGCGCCTGCTGGAGCCGAAGACCGGCACCCTGTCGATGACCATTCAGGCGATGCTGCGCGGCGGCACCCGTCCGATCACGCTGGTGCCGATTTACATCGGTTACGAGCACGTGATGGAAGTGGGTACCTACGCCAAAGAGCTGCGCGGCGCCACCAAGGAAAAAGAAAGCCTGCCGCAGATGCTGCGCGGCCTGCGCAAGCTGCGCAACCTGGGTCAGGGTTACGTCAACTTCGGCGAACCGCTGCCGTTGACAGCTTACCTCAACCAGAACGTGCCGCAGTGGCGCGAGTCGATCGATCCGATCGAAGCTCAGCGTCCAAGCTGGCTGACGCCGACGGTCAACGATCTGGCCGGCCAGATCATGGTGCGCATCAACAATGCCGCCGCGGCCAATGCCATGAACCTGTGTTCCACCGCGCTGCTGGCCTCGCGTCAGCGTTCGCTGACCCGCGAACAGCTGGTCGAACAGCTCGAGTGCTACCTGCAGCTGATGCGCAACGCGCCTTACGCGCATGACGTCACCGTACCGACGCAAACGCCGGACGAGCTGCTGGATCACGCGCTGAACATGAACAAGTTCGAGGTGGAAAAGGACAACATCGGCGACATCATCATTCTGCCGCGCGAGCAGGCGGTGCTGATGACCTATTACCGCAACAACATCCACCACCTGCTGGTGTTGCCGTCGCTGATCGCCAGCATCGTGATGCATCACCGCCGGGTATCGCGCGCCGAGCTGCTGCGCCAGATCGGCATGATCTACCCGATGCTGAAAGCCGAGCTGTTCCTGCATAACGACAAGGAACAGCTGCCGGAAGTGCTGCGGCCGATGATCGACGAGCTGATCCGTCAACAGCTGATCTGCGACAAAGGCGACGATCTGGTGCTCAACCCGGCGCGCATTCGCCCGCTGCAGCTGCTGGCCGCCGGGGTGCGCGAAACCCTGCAACGCTACGCCATCACCATGTCGATCCTCAGCGCCAACCCGAGCATCAACCGCGGCGCGCTGGAAAAAGAGAGCCGCATCATGGCGCAGCGTCTGTCGGTGCTGCACGGCATCAACGCGCCGGAGTTCTTCGACAAGGCGGTGTTCTCCACCCTGGTGGCGACGCTGCGTGAAGAAGGTTACATCAACGACAGCGGCGATGCGATCCGCGAGCACACCCTCGAGGTGTACAGCATGCTGAGCGATCTGATCACGCCGGAAATCAAGCTGACCATCGAAAGCGTCAACATGCCGGAAGAGACTAACGCTCTGCCGCAAACCGATGCGGAAGAAGAGAAAGACGAGTGATTTCGCCCGGCGCGAAAACACAAAAGGCACCCCTTGGGGTGCCTTTTTTCTTGCTGCAGGAAACCGTTACGCCGGCAGATAGCTCAGCGCGATGCCGATAAACACCACCAGCCCGACATAGTTGTTCTGCAGGAAGGCCTTGAAGCAGGCTTCGCGCTCGCGCCCGGCGATCTGCTTCTGCTGGTGAATGAACAGCGCGCCCGCCAGCAACAGCGACCAGTAAAACGCGCCGCCGAGCTGCGCCAGATAACCAATCCACGCCAGCAGCAACAACGTCGCGAACTGCAACAGCCCGACGATCAGCTTGTCATAACGCCCGAACAGGATGGCGGTGGACTTGATGCCGATTTTCAGATCATCGTCGCGATCGACCATCGCATACAGCGTGTCATAGGCTACCGTCCAGCAGATGTTCGCCAGCAGCAGCAGCCAGCAGCTGAGCGGCAACGATTCGCTGACCGCCGCATAGCCCATCGGAATGCCCCAGCCGAACGCGGCGCCCAGCACGAACTGCGGCAGGTTGGTCACCCGCTTCATAAACGGATACACCCAGGCCAGCGCCAGCGCCGCCAGCGACAGCCAGATGGTCATCGCATTCAGCGTCAACACCAGGCAGAACGAAATCAGCACCAGCACCACGAACAGCACTTTGGCCTCTTTCGCGCTCACCCGGCCGCTCGGCATCGGCCGCCCGGCGGTGCGCTTTACGTAGCCGTCCACCGCGCGATCGGCGTAGTCATTCACCACGCAGCCGGCGGCGCGCATCAGGAACACGCCGAGCACGAACACCACCAGAATCGACAGCGGCGGCACGCCTTTCCCGGCCAGCCACAGCGCCCACAGCGTCGGCCACAACAGCAACAGCGTGCCGATCGGTTTATCAATGCGCATCAAATGGCTGTAAGCCCGCCATTTACTTTGAGTCACGCTTCCCTCCAACGTCTTGTTCTCCTCTCTTATGCAGGAACCGCTGAATACAGCGGTGAAGCCGGTAAAAACAGTTCGGTCAGCAGCAGCGGCTTGCCCGCCAGCCGCAGCCGTGAACGACGCGCCCACAGCGCGTCCTGTCGGCCGATATGGATATAGTCGCGGGTCAGATCGCCGCTGCTGAACAAATAGCGCCCCAGCGGCAGCGTGCCCAGATCCACCAGCGCCTGGTCGGGGCCGGTCAGCGTATGTTCCGGGATCACCGTGCGCCCCAGCAGCCAGGGCTGGCCGTCGCCCAGCAGCACCACTTCGCGCAGCCAGTAGCGCGGGCTGTCGGGCAGGTGGTTCGCCTCGTCGCCCAGCACCTCGCGCGTGACGAAGCATTCGCGCTGCGGTTCAACGCGCACCTGGGCGCAATGGCGTTCAAATCGGCGGGTCATGGAGCCTAACTCCATCAGCCAGTCGCTGACGGCGGCGGGCGCCGGAGGATCCTGTTCGGATAACCACTCCAGCGGCGGCAGGATGGAATCCCTGATGCCAGACATTGCTTTACTCCTCGCCTGAACCGCAGCCGGTACGGCGCGCCAGACGATACAAACTGTTAACAGGCCCCCATTGTAGCGCAGAAATGCGAAAGCGGCAGGCTGATTCGTGGCGAAAACGGCAGGTCTGTCGACCGGAAAAACCGGGGTTCTGTCATCTTTTTGCCATCCGCATTCTCTATCTTCATTTCCCGGCGTGCTGACGATTCTGTGATCGCCCGCAAAGTTTCAGCTTCCTCGCGTTGTGTTATCTACGCGCGTAGATACCCTGATACGGCAGCGTTGAATCGCCATGCGTCCGACATGATTTGTCGGCACACCTTTGTTGCCGGCACCAGGGAAACCATCTTTAACCGCGCCCCTCCAGGCGTAGAACAAAAGAGGATAGCACTGCCATGAGCGAAACAACGCTTGCCCCTTCACAGACAGCCGACGCCGCGCTGGCGGCCGATGAACGCCTGGCAACCAAAGAGGGGCGCAGCCAATTTTGGCGCGCCACCTTCTCCTGCTGGCTCGGCACCGCCATGGAATACGTCGACTTCGCGCTGTACGGCCTGGCGGCCGGCATGGTGTTCGGCGACGTGTTCTTCCCCGAAGCCACGCCGCTGGTGGCGCTGCTGGCCAGTTTCGCCACCTACTCCGTCGGCTTCGTCGCGCGGCCGATCGGCGCGCTGGTGTTCGGCTGGATCGGCGACCGCAAAGGCCGCCGCGTGGTGCTGATCACCACCGTGGCGCTGATGGGCCTCTCCACCACATTGATCGGTCTGATCCCGTCCTATGCGCAAATCGGCGTCTGGGCGCCCGCCTGCCTGGTGATCCTGCGCTTCGCGCAGGGGTTCGGCGCCGGTGCGGAGCTGTCCGGCGGGGCGGTGATGCTGGCGGAATACGCGCCGGCCAAGCGGCGCGGGCTGGTCGCGTCGATCATCGCCATCGGCTCCAACAGCGGTACCCTGCTGGCGTCGCTGGTGTGGCTGCTGGTGCTGCAGCTGGACAAGGAAGATCTGATGAGCTGGGGCTGGCGCATTCCGTTCCTCGCCAGCATTCTGATCGCCGGCGCGGCGCTGTACCTGCGCCGCCACGTGCGGGAAACGCCGGTGTTCGAACGCGAGCTGCAGCAAAACCACCAGCGCATGCTGGACGCCGCCCAGGCCGTGCCGGACTCACGCAGCTACCTGCAACGCACCAAGGCGTTCTGGGTGATGCTCGGCCTGCGCATCGGCGAAAACGGCCCCTCCTACCTGTGCCAGGGCTTTATCGTCGGCTATGTCGCCAAGGTGCTGATGGTCGATAAATCAGTGCCGGCGCTGGCGGTGCTGATCGCCTCACTGTGCGGTTTTCTGGTGATCCCGCTGGCCGGCTGGCTCTCCGATCGCTTCGGCCGCCGCATCACCTACCGGTGGTTCTGCCTGCTGCTGGTGCTGTACGCTTTCCCGGCGTTCTGGCTGCTCGACAGCCGTGAGCCGGCGATCGTCATCTCGGTGATCGTGGTCGGCATGTGCATCGCATCGCTGGGGATCTTCGGCGTACAGGCGGCCTATGGCGTCGAACTGTTCGGCGTGAAGAACCGCTACTCCAAAATGGCGTTCGCCAAGGAGCTTGGGTCGATCCTCTCCGGCGGCACCGCGCCGCTGATCGCCACCGCGCTGCTGTCCGGTTTCGGTCACTGGTGGCCTGTCGCCTGCTATTTTGTTGTAATGGCGGCCATCGGCTTAATCACCACCTTCTTTGCTCCCGAAACCCGCGGCCGCGATCTCAACCTGCCGCAGGATGCCGCGTAGCGGGAAGGCGAACAGGACCTCAATTTGGATAATCACTCCGCGCGCCGCGTGACCCGCGCCGACGTGGCTCGCATAGCGGGCACCTCCGTCGCCGTGGTCAGCTATGTGATCAACAACGGCCCGCGCCCGGTGGCGGAAGCCACCCGGCTGCGCGTGCTGGCGGCGATCGAGCAGACCGGCTACCGGCCTAACGACATCGCACGGGCATTGGCCTCCGGCAGCACGCAAACCTATGGGCTGGTGGTGCCGGATATTTCCAATCCGTTCTTCGCCACGCTGGCGCGGGCGCTGCAGCAAGAGGCCTTCAGCCGCGGCCGCGTGCTGCTGCTGGGCGACGCCGGCGACGACCGGCAGCGCGAATATGAGCTGATCAACAACCTGCTGCGCCGCCAGGTCGACGGCCTGTTGTACACCAGCGTCGATCGCCATCCGTGGTTCGAGCTGATCCGCGCCTCCGGCACGCCCTGCGTGATGATAGATACCATCGACAGCCAGGCCGGGGTCTGCGCCATTCGCGTCGACGAGCGCGACGCCGCCTGCCAGGCGACCCGCCATCTGCTGCAGCACGGCTATCGCGACATCGGCATTTTTATCGGCCCGCTAACCATGCTCAACGCGCAGGATCGCCTGAACGGCTGGCGCGATGCGCTGCTGGAGGCGGGCATCGCGCCGCGCGACGAGTGGATTTTCGAGGTCCCCTACACTCGCCAGGGCGGCTACCAGGCCACCCAGCGCATGGTGCAAGGCCCGCGCCCACGCGCCGTTTTCACCTCCAACGAGCAGCAGGCGCTCGGCTGCCTGTCGGCGCTGGCGGAACATGGGCTGCGCGCGCCGGACGATCTGGCGCTGATCTGTTTTAACGGCACGCAGCAATCCGAATTCAGCGTGCCGCCGCTCAGCGCGGTCGAGCAGCCGATCGACGCCATGGCCAAGCGGGCCATCGCCATGCTGGCCGCCGGCGCCGCGCCCGCCGAGCTGCATGAATTCGCTTTTCAACTGCGCATCCGCCATTCATGCGGCTGTTAGCGGTTTTTCAGGACACCTTACTATGCGTTTAATCATTGATTGCGATCCCGGTAACGGCGTTCCCGGCGCCAACGTCGACGACGGTCTGGCACTGGCCCTGGCGCTGGCGGCCAAACCGCAGCTGCAGCTGGAGCTGATCAGCATCGTGGCCGGCAATACCCCGCGCGAAGTGGGCTTCGCCGTCGCCACCGATCTGCTGGCGCAAAGCGGCTACCAGGTGCCGGTCGCCCTCGGCGCGGCGCGCGCCCTGAGCGAGCCGCCAGAGCCATGGCGCGCGCATCTGGACCGCCCAATCGCCGATCCCAAGCTGGCAGCGCTGTGGCGCGACTTGCCCGCGCCCCCGCTGGCCAACGCGCCCGCACCGGACGCCGCCATCGCCATCGGCGAACTGATCTGCCGGCATCCCGGCGAGATCACGTTGGCGGCGATCGGCCCGCTGACCAACGTTGCGCACGCCATGCAGCTGTACCCGCAGATGGCGCAGGCGGTGAAAGAGATCGTGATCATGGGCGGCGTGTTCAACGTCGAAGGATACATCAAGGACACCAATTTTGGTTTGGATCCGGAAGCGGCGCGGCTGGTGTTGAACAGCGGCGCCAATATCACGCTGGCCCCGCTGGACGTCACCACCCAGACCATGCTGACCCAGGCGGATCTGGCCGCACTGACCCAGCCGGATACGCCGCTGTGCCGCTATTTGCGCGCCACCACAAAGCCGTGGATCGACTATTCGCGCCATACGCGGCGCCTGCCGGGCTGCTGGATCCATGATGCGCTGGTGATCGCCTGGCTGTTGGAACCGCAGTTGGTCACGACCGAAATGTTCCATGTGGATGTGGCGCTGGAAGGGGCGTTGACGCGCGGCAGCTCACGCCGTTGGCGGCCGGGCGGCCTGCGCCTGACGGTCGGCCTGCCGCCGCCGCAGGGCAAGCCGGTGCGCATCATGCAGCAGGTGGACAACCCCCGTCTGCTGACGTTGATCGGCGCAACGCTGGCGCGCGGATGAAAAAAGGTGCGCCAAGGCGCACCAATCATCGAGCCAGCATCGGCAGCGCCGGGTGTTACCCCTTGCCTTTAACGCTGCTGATAAACGTTTTACGCGCAGTGGTCGAGCCCAATTTCTCGGCCTCATTCATCAGCTTCAGCGCCTTGTCGATATCGCCCGCCTTCACCGCCTGCTTGATGCCGTTACTGAAGTAGCTTTCGGTATCGTTGAGCATCGGCTCCGCCGGTTTCTCCGGGGTCGGTGCCGGCGCCGCCACGGCGGCCGGTGCGGTTGATCCCACCACCACCGGCGCCACGGTCGGCGCAGGCTGCAGCATGCCAATCATCACGTTGCCGGTGCCCTGTTCCGCGGTGACCTTAAGCTTCAGCGTGCCGGTCGTCGCGTGGCCGGCGATCGGATCCGGGATATCCGGCACCGCGTTGCCCACGCCCTGCGCATAGGCCTTGGCCGGATTGGTCAGCTGCGTGGTTTTCGCCAAATCCTGGCGGGTGGTGTACACCAGCAGGTAAATCTGTTTTTGCCCGAGCGCCGGCGTCAGCTTCAGCGTGCCTTCGAGACGATCGGAGGACATCGCCCCCGGCGGCTGATACGGGAAATAGCTGCTCGGGTAATATGCCGCCGGGCGCAGATGCTCGTCCAGCACCAGCACGCTCGGCGCGTACAGCGAATTGTTCTTGGCGAGGCTGCTCAGCGTCACTTCCAGCGAACCGCGATCGGCCGGCAGGGTATAGGCGGCGATCGCCCCCTGGATCTCGCCCTGATTGAGCTGCGGGCTGACGGCGTCGAGCTTCACTTCTTGCGACACCGGCGGCTGCAGCGGCTGCCACGGCAGGCTTTGCAGCGTGGCGGCGCTGATGGCCGGCGCGACGGAAACGTTGGCCGGCGTATCGGCATTGGCCGCCAGAGGCGCGCCGACGGTCAACGCCAGCGACAGGCAGAGTGACAGCAGATTCTTTTTCATCGTTATATCCTCTTTCAGCGCCGCGATGGATCAGGCAAGAGATCCGGCCGCGGCGAATGCGGTTGGGGGAGGACCTGCGGCCCTCCCCGTCCTGTCGTTACCACCAAATTTCCATCTGGGCGCCGAAGGTGACTTCGTCATCCTTGCCGCGGCTGAAGGTATGCATGCTGGTGTCGTTGTAAGCGGTGCCGGCGTTATACCCGGTGTCATCGCCGGTGGCGTAGCCCCACTTCTCATCCCACTTGGCGTAGGTGGCGAACAGGCGGATGGCCGGACGCGACCAGATGCTGTTGCCCGCCTGCCATTGCTGCGCCAGGGTCACTTTATACTGGCCGTTGCGATCGCCGGTGCGTTGGGACTTGACGTTGTCATAGCCGGCTTCCAGCAAGGTGCTCATGATCGGCGTCCATTTGTACATCGGGCGCACGCCCACGGTGTACCAGGTGGTGCCGTTGTTGTTGTCGCGGTCGATGTCCTGGAACATGGCGACATACATCAGCGCCCATTGATCGTTGAAGTCGATGGCGCCGTGATCCAGCACGCGGATCATCTTGCCGTTGTTATCGATGGTGGCGCCTTCGTTGCGGCCGTTGTTCTGCGAGGTCATCGAGTCGGTGGCGTACTGCAGCACGAACTTGTTGTAACCGTTCAGGATACTCTGCGTGTGTTCCGCGGTGAACATCCAGCCGTCTTTGCTGGCGCCGTCGGCCAGGCGGTAGTTATCCTGCGCATTGGCGCGGCCGTAGTCCACGCCCAGCTCCAGGGTGCCGCCCGGGTTCAACTCCAGGCCGGCCAGACGCAGGTCGAAAGTGTCGTTGACGGTCGGACGCTGTTTCCATTCGTTATCCAGATAGCCGTAAGAGCCGCCGGATTCGGAGTTGCGGGTCACGGCGGCGGACAGCTTGCCGAAGCCCAGATCGATGTTTTCCAGACCGGCGCCCGGGCCGGAGATATCCCAGTAGTAGAAGTCGATCATGTGAACGTCATGACGCTGATAGAAACGCTTACCGGCCCACAGCGTGGAGCCCGGCAGCCACTCGATCAGGTTTTTACCCTGCACGTTCACTTCGCGGAAGCCCGGCGTCACGTCTTCCCAGTCGGAACGCTGCGAGACCGAATAGGCCAGGTTAGTGTCGAAATAGAAGCTCTTGTCGCCTTCTTTCCACACTTCCTGCCCCAGTTTCAGTTCGGCGTAGGTTTCGCATTCGTTGCCGAGACGGTACTTGCTCGCGGCGCCGGTGGCCTTGAAGCACTGTTGCTCACCGCCGCTGCCGGTCCAGCCGATGCCGGAACGGGCGTAACCGTGGAAATCCACGGCCAGCGCCTGAGTAGAGAGAACACCGGCGGCGACAGCCAGTGCCAGAGGAAGTTTGCGCAGAGTAGTCATCATTATTCTCCTGTTATACCGACTTTGATGCTTTAAACGCCCGGCTCCTGGTGCAGCCGTTTACATGCCGTACCGTCTTCACGGAACAGATGGCAGCGGTGAGGCGGCAGGCCGATGGCGAATGTGGCACCTTCTTCTACCAGCACCACGTCGTTCTGGCGGTACACCAGGTTTTGACGGATGGCCGGGATTTGGATGTGGATTTGCGTCTCGTTGCCGAGCTGCTCCACCACCTGTACGTCGCCGGTAAGCCGCACTTCAGAGGCTTCGCCGGGCAGCAGATGTTCGGGGCGAATGCCCAGTGACAGGTTGGCGCCGGGCTGAACGCCCGCGCCTTCCACCGGCAGCCAGACCAGTTGGCGGTTGGGCAGTTCGACCTGCACCTGTCGCGGCTCCGCCGCGGTGACCTTGACCGGCAGGAAGTTCATCTTCGGCGAGCCGATGAACCCGGCGACGAAGCGGTTGGCCGGGTAGTGGTACAGTTCCAGCGGCTTGCCGACCTGCGCCACGCGACCGGCGTCGAGCACCACGATCTTGTCGGCCAGCGTCATCGCTTCGACCTGATCGTGAGTGACGTAAATCATGGTGCGCTGCAGGCGCTTGTGCAGACGGGAGATCTCGATGCGCATCTGCACCCGCAGCGCGGCATCGAGGTTGGACAGCGGTTCGTCGAGCAGGAATACGTCCGGCTCGGCCACCAGCGTGCGGCCGATCGCCACACGCTGACGCTGCCCGCCGGACAGCGCCTTCGGCCGCCGATCGAGCAGGTGTGCCAGCTGCAGCACCTCGGAGACCTGGTTCACCCGTTGATTGATTTCCGCTTTCCTGGCGCCGGCCAGCTTCAGGCCGAACGACATGTTGTCCGCCACCGACAGGTGCGGATACAGCGCGTAGGACTGGAACACCATGCCGATGCCGCGCTCGGAAGGCGGCACCTCATTCATACGTTTCTCGCCGATCAGCAGGTCGCCGGAGGTGATGTCCTCCAGCCCGGCGATCATGCGCAGCAGCGTCGATTTGCCGCAGCCCGACGGCCCGACAAACACCACAAACTCGCCGTCTTCGATAGTCAGATTGACGTCTTTGGAAATCACGGCCTCACCGAAGGCCTTATAAACGCTGCGCAGTGTCACGCTAGCCATGCGTTACTCCCCTGCTTTCGCAGTTAACATGTCGTGTGAAAATGGCGGAGGCAAAGCCCGCCAAAACCCATTGATGACCCTCTTGCTGCGCGCCGTGCTGCCATGCCAACGGCAAGGTCGCCTCAGACGGCGCGGCCGCCTGAGTATAAGGCTGCAGGTTTATCAGCGCTTCAAGGCATTGATCCTGATGGGTAATAAGTAAGCGCACCACGCCGTCCCGCTGGCTGACCGCGTTCAGCTCGCCGCGCTGGATGAGCGGCGAACGGCGCAGGGCCAACAGCGCCTGGCAGTAACGTAAGGTGGAGTGGCTGTCGTGCTGTTGGCGGCTGATGGCCAATGCGCGGTGTTCGATCGCCACCTGCTGATACCAGCTGATCTCCCCGGCGGTGACCTGTTCGGGGGCTTCATGCCACGGCATTGGCGTTTGCGCGCCGCGCGGATCCTGCAGGCCGGCGGCATGCGGCAGCCCCAGCTCTTCGCCCTGATACAGGCAGATCGGCGCCGGCAACATCGCCAACAGCGTCAAAAAGGCGGCGGCGGAACGCAGGTCTCCCTGCCCCCAGCGGCTGACCACTCTTGGCTGATCGGCGTCCCCGGTGCTCCACAGGCTATCCGTCAACGTGGCGCGGCGGGCGTGCAACACCGCCGCCAGCCTCTCCGCGCTGAACGGCATCACGTCCAGCGCCAGCGCGCCGTGGGCGAACCGCTGCGGTGCGACGGCATTGCGAACGCGGTTGGCGTCATCGCCGTACCACAGCGTCAGCCCTTCGCCCGTCACCGTCGCCTCGGCCTCCGGCGCCAGCGTCTGCGGCAGCAACAGGCCGTCGATCGACAGCGCTTTCAGGTATGGCAGCGCCGCCAGCATGCCGTGCGCGTCGCCCACGCCGTCCCCGTTTCCGTCACGGAAACTGGCCGGATGGATCCGGTACAGGGTGGGCTGAGTGGCGATAGGCATTGACGACATAAATCCGGTATCCCTGCTGCGCGTGGCGTTAAAAATCGATGGGCCGATAGTGCGGGAGTCGCCGGAAAGGGTAATCATCCGTAACAGGATTTTTCATGGGGGAGGAGGCGGGAGGATGAGAGAACGACCGCGGCGATGAGAAGTTCCGCGCTTGAGGCAAATCTGTGATCCGGCTGGCAAAAATCGCCCCCCTATTTTGTGCCTGACGCCACAGAATAGAGCACAACGTTAACTGGATCACACTCCTCATCTCAGGGGCGTAGAGGGGGGGAGGATGAGAATATGTCGCGTTGTGACCCACTATTACCGCGAAACGTCTCTCCTTGATTTATGTGCCCACAAAAAGAAGGACTGGATTATGACTCGCAGCATTACCCTCGCCCGCACGCTGGCGCTCTCGGCACTGGCCACCCTGGTGCTCTCTTCTTCCGCCTTCGCCAAGATTGAGGAAGGCAAACTGGTTATCTGGATCAACGGCGACAAGGGCTATAACGGCCTGGCGGAAGTCGGCAAGAAATTCGAAAAAGACACCGGCATCAAGGTCACCGTCGAGCACCCGGACAAGCTGGAAGAAAAATACCCGCAGGTGGCCGCCACCGGCGACGGTCCTGACATCATTTTCTGGGCCCACGACCGCTTCGGCGGCTATGCGCAGTCCGGCCTGCTGGCCGAAATCCACCCGTCCAAAGCCTTCCAGGACAAGCTGTTCCCGTTCACCTGGGACGCCGTGCGTTATGACGGCAAGCTGATCGGCTACCCGATCGCCGTCGAAGCGCTGTCGCTGATTTACAACAAGGACCTGGTCAAACAGCCGCCGAAGACCTGGGAAGAGATCCCGGCGCTGGACAAACAGCTGCGCGCCGGCGGCAAGAGCGCCATCATGTGGAACCTGCAGGAACCCTACTTCACCTGGCCTATCATCGCCGCCGACGGCGGTTATGCCTTCAAGTATGAAAACGGCAAATACAACATCAAGGATGTCGGCGTCGCCAACGCCGGTTCGCAGGCCGGCCTGCAGTTCATCGTCGATCTGGTGAAAAACAAACACATCAACGCCGATACCGACTACTCGATCGCCGAAGCCGCGTTCAACAAAGGCCAGACCGCGATGACCATCAACGGGCCGTGGGCCTGGAACAACATCGAGCAGAGCAAAATCAACTACGGCGTGACGCTGCTGCCGACCTTCAAAGGCAAGCCGTCCAAACCGTTCGTCGGCGTGCTGACCGCCGGCATCAACGCCGCCAGCCCGAATAAAGAGCTGGCGACCGAGTTCCTCGAGAACTACCTGCTGACCAACGAAGGGCTGGCGGACGTCAACAAAGACAAACCGCTGGGCGCGGTGGCGCTGAAGTCCTATCAGGAAGCGCTGGCCAAAGATCCGAAGATCGCCGCCACCATGCAGAACTCGCAAAACGGGGAAATCATGCCGAACATCCCGCAGATGAGCGCCTTCTGGTACGCCGAACGCAGCGCGGTGATCAACGCCGTCAGCGGCCGTCAGACGGTGAAAGCCGCGCTGGACGACGTACAGACCCGTATCACCAAGTAACGACGCCGTGCGGGGCGCCGTGGCGCCCCGCCGTTGCTTCACAGAAAGGAACGCCCTATGCAATTCGCTCACGCCGGGACGCCCGCGCGTAAAAAATCGAAGTGGTGGCAAAGCGACGCGCTGAAATGGCTGGTGGTCGGCCTGTTCAGCCTGGTGACCTGCTACCTGATTGTGTTGATGTATGCACAGGGTGAATACCTGTTCGCCATCCTGACGCTGATCCTGGTCAGCGCCGGGCTTTACGTCTTCGCCAACCGCCGCGCCTACGCCTGGCGCTATGTGTATCCCGGCATCGCCGGCATGGGGCTGTTCGTCCTGTTCCCGCTGATCTGCACCATCGCCATCGCCTTTACCAACTACAGCAGCACCAACCAGCTGACCTTTGAGCGCGCGCAATCGGTGCTGATGCAACGCCAGTTCCAGAGCGGCAAAACCTTCACCTTCGGCCTCTACCCGGCGGAAAATCAGCAGTGGCGCCTGCAGCTGACGCCACCGGACAGTGAACAGCCGCTGCTCTCCGAGCCTTTCCGCCTCGACGCCGCGGCGCCGCAAACCCTGACATTGACCACACAGAGCGCCGCGCCGCAGGGCGAGCGCGCCACGCTGCGGGTGATCACCCAGAACCGGCAGGCGCTGAGCCAGCTGGTGGCGCAACTGCCCGACGGCGGTGAATTGCGCATGAGTTCACTGCGCCAGTTCTCCGGCACCCGTCCGCTGTATGCGCTGGACAAAGACGGCAGTACGCTGACCAATAACCAGACCCAGGTGCGCTACCGGCCGAACGGCGACATCGGCTTCTATCAGGCGATCAACGCCGACGGCGGCTGGGCGCAGGAAACCCTGAGCCCGGGCTATACCGTCACCACCGGCTGGAAAAACTTCCTGCGGGTGCTGCAGGACGAGGGCATCAAGAAACCGTTCGTATCGATCTTCATCTGGACCATCGTGTTCTCGGTGATGACGGTGATCCTCACCGTGGCGGTCGGCATGGTGCTGGCCTGCGTGGTGCAGTGGGAGGCGCTGAAAGGCAAGGCGATCTACCGCGTGCTGCTGATCCTGCCCTATGCGGTGCCGTCGTTCATCTCGATCCTGATCTTCAAAGGGTTGTTCAACCAGAGCTTCGGCGAAATCAACATGATGCTCAGCCATCTGTTCGGCATCAAACCCGCCTGGTTCAGCGATCCACTCACCGCCAAGAGCATGATCCTGATCGTCAACACCTGGCTCGGCTACCCGTACATGATGATCCTGTGCATGGGGCTGCTGAAAGCGATCCCGGACGATCTGTACGAGGCCTCGGCGATGGACGGCGCCAACCCGTGGCAAAACTTCTTCCGCATCACCTTACCGCTGCTGATCAAGCCGCTGACGCCGCTGATGATCGCCAGCTTCGCCTTCAACTTTAACAACTTCGTGCTGATCCAGCTGCTGACCAACGGCGGCCCGGACATGATCGGCACCACTACGCCGGCCGGCTATACCGATCTGCTGGTCAGCTACACCTACCGCATCGCCTTCGAAGGCGGCGGCGGACAAGACTTCGGCCTGGCGGCCGCCATCGCCACGCTGATCTTCCTGCTGGTGGGCGCGCTGGCGATCCTGAATTTGAAAGCCAGCAAGATGAACTTTGATTAGGGAGAATAACGATGGCCATGGTTCAACCCAAATCCCAGCGCCTGCGCCTGTGGATCACCCATATCTTGATGCTGTGCTTTATCGCCCTGATCATGTTTCCGCTGCTGATGGTGGTCGCCATCTCGCTGCGCTCCGGCAACTTCGCCACCGGCAGCCTGATACCGGAAACCCTCTCTTGGGATCACTGGCGGCTGGCGCTTGGCTTCAGCGTCACCCACGCCGACGGCAGCGTGACGCCGCCGCCGTTCCCGGTGCTGCTGTGGCTGTGGAACTCCATCAAGATCGCGGCGATCACCGCCATCGGCATCGTGACGCTGTCCACCACCTGCGCCTACGCCTTCGCCCGCATGCGTTTTCGCGGCAAGAGCACGTTGCTGAAAAGCATGCTGATCTTCCAGATGTTCCCGGCGGTGCTGTCGCTGGTGGCGCTGTACGCCCTGTTCGATCGCCTGGGCCAGTACATTCCGTTTATCGGCCTGAACACCCACGGCGGCGTGATTTTCGCCTACATGGGCGGCATCGCGCTGCACGTCTGGACCATCAAGGGCTATTTCGAAACCATCGACAATTCGCTGGAAGAAGCGGCGGCGCTGGATGGCGCCACGCCGTGGCAAGCGTTCCGTCTGGTGCTGTTGCCGCTGTCGGTGCCGATTCTGGCGGTGGTATTCATTCTGTCATTTATCGCCGCCATCACCGAAGTGCCGGTGGCGTCGCTGCTGCTGCGCGATGTGAACAGCTACACGCTGGCGGTGGGGATGCAACAATATCTCAACCCGCAAAACTACCTGTGGGGCGACTTCGCCGCCGCCGCGGTGCTGTCGGCGATACCGATTACCGCCGTGTTCCTGCTGGCGCAGCGCTGGCTGGTGGGCGGCCTGACGGCCGGCGGCGTGAAGGGGTAATTTGTGCCACTGCAGTGCGTTTGATGTTTTTCCTTATCTTTTACCCTATGGATTTCAAGTTACAGCTAGGCGACCAGCTCGCTAAGCCCAGGCGCTTACTTCAGTAAGTAACTGGGGTTAGCGAGTGCAGTCAACAACGCTGTCGCTTGAAAGACGACGGGTAATGATATCCTGTGTCTTTGGCGGCCTTTGGCCGCCATTTTTATCGCTACTCCCGTTTCAGCCGATCGGTATTGGCCAGATAGAGCGTCACCACCAGCACCAATATCGCCGCGGCGTAGATCAGGGTATCGATGGGGTTTTTGTGGTCCACGATAATCAAACGAATAATCGCGGTAATGCCAATGTAAATAAAATAGCGCAGCGGGAAATGATAACCCGACTCAAAATACTTGACGATCAAGGCGATAAATTCAAAGTACAGGAAATAAATCACGATGCCTTCAATCAACAGGTAAGAAGACGACTCTTCGCTGTTGATAAATAACACCTTCGCCAGATGGATGGTTTCCTTGACCAGAAACACCACCAGAATTGCCGCCAGCAGCAACAAGCCCACGTTCAGCACTCGCTGCAGCCCCTTCGCTATCATGATCGAACGCGACGTTTTTGCCATAAAACCTCTCTCTGAATACCGCTTATATGATTCAACCCTGCCAATATAGGCATTGTCCTAAAAATTCCGTCCCAGGTGAAAGCACTTTAAACCCCATTTAATTCATCACGTTATAATAAGATGTTTCTGACTTATAGATTTGTAGCAAATCGAAATGTCAACTATCATGGGTCACAGAGATCTTTACATAAAACCAATAACCTCGAATTAACAAGGGAATTCTTTATGCGCGCTAAACTTAACGGACTGGTCGCTGCGGGCCTGTTTACCTGTGCATTGTCCGGCCACGCCGCCGGCCTGGTAGCCCCTGACAACGATCTGCGTAACGATCTCGCCTGGTTGTCTGACCGCGGCGTCATCAACGTCAGCCTGTCCACCTGGCCGCTGAGTCAGGAAGAGATCAGTTCCGTTATCGCGCAGGCCAAGCCGGTGACCAACACCGAGAAAAACGTCATCGACCGCGTGCAGCGCCGTGTCGATGCACTGAAAGCCAACATCCGCGTCAGCGGTTACGCGTCAACCGATAAACCCGGCACCCCGCAGGGCTTCGGCCAAAACGAGTACGCCGACGATCGCCTGACCATCGGCGCCGGCGCCAACGGCGAGTTCTGGGACGTGCGTCTGCAGGGCTCGGTGGAAGGCGATCAGCGCGTCAGCGACGGTTCCAAATTCAACATGAACGGCTCCTACGGCGCAGTGAAAATCTGGAACCAATGGCTCTCCTTCGGCGAGGTTTCCCAGTGGTGGGGCCCGGGTTACGACGGCAGCCTGATCCGCTCCGACGCCGCGCGCCCGGTGGCCGGCTTTATGCTGCAGCGCGCCGACCAATCGCCGTTTGAAACCCCGTGGCTGTCGTGGATCGGCCGCTGGCAATACCAGCTGTCCGCCGGCCAGCTGTCGCAATACGCAGCCGTACCGGACACCAAGCTGATCGGCGGCCGCCTGACCATGATGCCGACCGACTTTCTGGAGCTGGGCGCTTCACGCGTCATGATGTGGGGTGGTGATGGCCGTCCGCACTCCTGGAGTTCCTTCTGGGATGGCGTAACCGGCAACGATAACACCGGCGATCCGAAAAACGATCCGGGCAACCAGTTGGGCGGTTTTGACTTCAAACTCAAGCTGCAGCCGCTCATCGGCATGCCGGTCAGCTTTTATGGCCAGATCACCGGTGAAGATGAAGCAGGCATGTTGCCTTCGCATAACGCTTACATGCTGGGGCTTGAAGGCCATCCGGAATGGGGCCCGACCACGATCAACTGGCATATCGAAGGTTCTGATACCCGCTCTAACGGCAACGCCAACAACGTGATGTACAACCACTACATCTATCGGGGCGGTTACTACCAGCAAGGTTATCCGCTGGGCCACGCGATGGGCGGCGACGGCCAGATGCTGTCCGGGCGCGTGGAAATGGTGCTGGACGATGGCCAACGTTGGAGCACCCGTCTGGTGTACGCCAAGGTGAACCCGAACAACCAAACCATCAACCGGGCGTTCCCGCGTTCCGATACGCTGAAAGGCATTCAGCTCGGCTGGGGTTACAGCTTCGATTCTCAGGTTAAGTTCGATACCAGCCTGTGGTACACCGACAGCGATCACAGCACCGCCGATGACGTGGGTGCAGGCATCAGCTTCGAAGTGCCGATCAACCTGTAATTTTTTGCAGACGTAAAAAAACCCGCCGCGGCGGGTTTTTTTATTGGCTTCAGCTCAGGCGCTTAGCGCCATTCCTTGAAGCGGTTGATCAGCGCATTGGTCGAGCTGTCGTGGCTGCTGATTTTCTCGCTGCCCGCCAGCTCCGGCAGGATGCGGTTAGCCAGCTGTTTGCCCAGCTCCACGCCCCACTGATCGAAGGTGAAGATGTTCAGGATCGCGCCCTGGGTGAAGATCTTGTGCTCATACAGCGCGATCAGGCTGCCCAGACTGAACGGGGTGATTTCGCGCAGCAGGATCGAGTTGGTCGGCCGGTTGCCTTCAAACACCTTGAACGGCGCCACGTGCTTGACCTGCTCAGGAGTTTTGCCCTGCGCCGCGAACTCGGCTTCCACCACTTCCAGCGACTTGCCGAACGCCAGCGCTTCGGTCTGAGCGAAGAAGTTGGACAGCAGTTTGGCGTGATGATCGCCCAGCGGGTTATGGCTGATGGCCGGCGCGATGAAATCGCACGGCACCAGCTTGGTGCCCTGGTGGATCAACTGATAGAACGCATGCTGGCCGTTGGTGCCCGGCTCGCCCCAAATGATGGGACCGGTCTGGTAATCCACCGGGTTGCCGTTGCGATCGACGTACTTGCCGTTGGATTCCATGTTGCCCTGCTGGAAGTAAGCGGCAAAACGGTGCATGTACTGATCGTACGGCAGAATGGCTTCGGTTTCGGCGCCAAAGAAGTTGTTGTACCAAATACCGATCAGCGCCAGCAACACCGGCAGGTTTTTCTCCGCCGGCGTTTCGGCGAAGTGCTTGTCCATGGCGTGCGCGCCGCTCAGCAGCTGCTCGAAGTTGTCATAACCGATGGACAGCGCAATCGACAAACCGATCGCCGACCACAGGGAGTAGCGGCCGCCGACCCAGTCCCAGAATTCGAACATGTTGTCGGTATCGATGCCGAACTCGGCCACCGCTTTGCCGTTGGTGGACAGCGCGGCGAAGTGCTTGGCCACGTGCTGTTGATCGGCGGCGCTGCTCAGGAACCAGTCGCGCGCGCTGTGGGCGTTGGTCATGGTTTCCTGAGTGGTGAAGGTTTTGGAGGCCACCAGGAACAGCGTGGTTTCCGGATTCAGCGGCTGCAGCGTTTCGGCGATGTGGGTGCCGTCGACGTTGGAGACGAAGTGCATGTTCAGGTGGTTTTTATAAGGGCGCAGCGCTTCGGTCACCATGTAAGGGCCGAGATCCGAACCGCCGATGCCGATGTTCACCACGTCGGTGATCGGCTTGCCGGTGTAGCCTTTCCACTCGCCGCCGATGACGCGCGCGCAGAACTGTTTGATCTTGGCCAATACCGCGTTCACTTCCGGCATCACGTCTTTGCCGTCGACCAGGATCGGGCTGTTGCTGCGGTTGCGCAGGGCAATATGCAGCACCGCGCGATCTTCGGTGCGGTTGATTTTCTCACCGGCGAACATCGATTTGATGGCGCCTTGCAGATCGGTTTCTTTCGCCAGCGCCTGCAGCTTCTCCAGGGTTTCCTGCGTGATGCGGTTCTTGGAATAGTCCACCAACATTTGGTCGTTGAAGGTCGCGGAGAACCTGGAGAAACGATCGCTGTCCTGGGCGAACAGGTCGGCGATCCGTACGTCTTTCATCTGTGCATAATGTTGCTGCAGGGCTTGCCAAGCAGCGGTTTGACTAGGATTGATATTTTTCATAGCAACACTCTTAGGCTTGAGAATAAAAATGACGCGTTTGTCCGATTGTAGCCTGTTCGACTGTGATTATGATCTCTTTTCTTGCGATAGGCGCTAACTGTCAACGCATTGCCGCCTCGTTTCAGCTTTCACTCTATACTTTTGGCTAACGGCCTGTTATCGGGGTTGCCGAATTGTCATCAGGCTGTGTCATCGTCGCTTATTTCGTCATTTGAAAGGGATCTCGCTTATGGAATTATCCGCCCCGCTCATGTTGGTGCTTATCGGTCTGGCGTCGCTGCTGGCGCAGTGGCTGGCCTGGTTGCTGCGCCTGCCGGCCATTTTGCCGCTGCTGCTGTTCGGCATCGTGCTCGGCCCGACGGTGCATCTGGTGCAGCCGGATCTGCTGTTCGGCGATCTGCTGTTTCCGCTGGTGTCGCTGTCGGTGGCGATCATCCTGTTCGAGGGGGCGCTGACGCTGCGCTTCGAGGAGATACGCGGCCTCGGCGGCGTGGTGCGCAACCTGGTCACCGTCGGCATGCTGGTCACCTTTCTGGTCATCAGCCTCGCCAGCTGGTGGCTGCTGGATTTCCCGCCGGAGCTGGCGGCGCTGATCGGCGCGGTGACGGTAGTGACCGGGCCGACGGTGATCGCCCCGCTGATGCGCGTGGTGCGGCCGAACGCCAACATTAACCAGGTGTTGCGTTGGGAAGGGATCGTCATCGATCCGGTCGGCGCCATCTTCACCCTGCTGGTGTTCGAGTTTATCGTGCTGAAGCAGAATGCGGAGTCCTATACCCACCTGTTTTGGACGCTGGGCGTGACCGCCGCCGTCGGCCTGATCGCCGGCGCGCTGTTCGGCTACCTGCTCGGCCTGGCGCTGCGCCGCGTCTGGCTGCCGCGCTATCTGCAGAACCTGGCGGTGCTGGCGATCATGCTGACCGCCTTCGGCGTTTCCAACGCCATCGCCGACGAATCCGGCCTGCTGACCGTCACGGTGATGGGCATCTGGCTGGCCAACATGCGCGACGTGGACACCAGCGATATTCTGGCGTTCAAAGAGGAGCTGTCGGCGATCCTGATCTCGGCGCTGTTCATCATTCTGGCGGCGCGGCTCGACATCCAGGCGCTGTGGCACATGGGCTGGCCGCTGCTCCTGCTGCTGCTGGCGGTGCAGTTCATCGCCCGGCCGCTGTGCATCGCGGTGTCGACCTGGCGCTCTTCCCTGCACTGGCGCGATCGGCTGCTGCTGTGCTGGATCGCCCCGCGCGGCATCGTCGCCGCGGCGGTCAGCTCGCTGTTCGCGCTGACGCTGCAGCGCAGCGGCTATCAGGGCGCCGACCGGCTGGTGACCGTGGTGTTCGCCATCATCATCGGCACCGTGGTGTTGCAAAGCCTGACCAGCGGCATGATGGCGCGCTGGCTGCGGGTGCAGCAGCAGAAACCGCGCGGCGTGCTGATCGTCGGCGCCAACAGCGTGGCGCGCATGCTGGCGCAGGCGCTGATCAAGCTGAACGTGCCGGTGATCGTCACCGACAGCAGTTGGGAATACTACCGTCAGGCGCGCATGGACGGCATTCCGGCCTACTATGGCCACGCCTACTCCGAACACGCCGAGAACTACCTCGATCTGAGCAATATCGCCCAGGTACTGGCGCTGTCGCCCAATCGCCACCAAAACGCGCTGGCGGTCTACCACTTCGGCCATCTCTTCGGCGAAGATCACGTGTTCGCCATCCGTTCGGGGGCGCCGCTGAAAGGGCGCGGCGCCAGCGCGGAAAGTTCGCGTTTCCGCCGGCATGAAATTTTATTTAATCAGGAAGCCACCTACGGCCGCCTGAGCAGCCTGCTCGCCAGAGGGGCCACCATCAAAGCGACCAAATTGAACGAAAATTTCGGTTGGCTGGAG
>NZ_JVEL01000556.1:0-32992 GCF_001076875.1 Serratia sp. 506_PEND | reverse complement strand
ATTTGGAGAAACATCAGGGCGTTATTCCGCTATTCAGCCAAAAGGAAGACGGTTCTCTGCAACCGATTGGCGCCGGTTCCACACCCGCGATGCCCTGTACGCTTATCGCGCTGGTGCAAGATGAAAATCCCTCACCGTCTGTACGTTGACAGAATGGCGATAACCGGCTATTCCTAACAGCCTACTTGCGCACCCGGTGCGCAAGCCAGAAGAGGCGCGTCGCCCAGGTAGAGTGTCAGAGGAGCCGTTTCTCCGTTGACGGCACCCGAGGGGGAGCGACGCCGAGGTACGATAATGGCCGGCCATTATCGTATCGACTACAGGGGCTGAATCCCCTGGGTTGTCACCAGGGGATCGCCACAGGGCGATCGACAAGGTGGGGCGCTTCTGGGTGTATCGTAGCCTGACCTCTACGCCTGCCCCCTGTTTACCGCTCTCCCCTTGTGCCAAGGCTATGGAATTACAGTGCCCCAAACGGGCATCCCTGACACGAGGTTTCTAGATGAACCAAGCAGCACCCCAGAATTCCACCGTGGTAGCCAAGTTCGGCGGCACCAGCGTCGCCGACTTTGAAGCCATGAACCGCAGCGCCGACGTCGTGCTGGCCAATCCGCAGGTCCGCCTGGTGGTATTGTCCGCCTCGGCGGGCGTCACCAACCTGTTGGTCGCCCTGGCCGAAGGTTGCGAGGCCGACAAACGCAACTACCAGCTTGATGAAATTCGTCGCATCCAGTACGCCATCCTCGATCGCCTCGCGGCGCCTGCGGTGATCCGCGACGAGATAGACCGCCTGCTGGAAAACATCGCCATGCTGTCGGAGGCCGCGTCGCTGGCCACCTCGACGGCGTTGACCGACGAACTGGTCAGCCATGGGGAGCTGATGTCCACCCTGCTGTTCGTTGAAATCCTGCGCGCCCGCAACGTGCAGGCCGAATGGTTCGACGTGCGCAAAGTGATGCGCACCGACGATCACTTCGGCCGCGCCGTGCCGGACAGCGCCGCGCTCAGCGAACTGGCCCGGTCGCAGTTGCAGCCGCGCCTGCAGGAAGCGCTGGTGGTCACCCAGGGCTTTATCGGCAGCGAGCCGAAAGGCCGCACTACCACGCTCGGCCGCGGCGGCAGCGACTATACCGCCGCGCTGCTCGGCGAGGCGCTCGGCGTCGGCCGGGTGGATATCTGGACCGACGTGCCGGGCATCTACACCACCGATCCGCGCGTGGTGCCGGCGGCCAAGCGCATCGACAAAATCGGTTTCGAAGAGGCGGCGGAAATGGCCACCTTCGGCGCTAAAGTGCTGCATCCGGCCACCCTGTTGCCGGCGGTGCGCAGCGATATTCCGGTGTTCGTCGGCTCCAGCAAGGATCCGGCGGCCGGCGGCACGCTGGTGTGCAACACCACCGAGAACCCGCCGCTGTTCCGCGCGCTGGCGCTGCGCCGCAAGCAAACGCTGCTGACGCTGCACAGCCTGAACATGCTGCACGCGCGCGGTTTCCTGGCCGAGGTGTTCAACATCCTGGCGCGCCATAATGTCTCCGTCGATCTGATCACCACTTCGGAAGTCAGCATCGCGCTGACCATGGACACCACCGGCGCCACCTCCGTCGGCGGCAGCCTGCTGACCACCTCACTGCTGACCGAGCTGTCGTCGCTGTGCCGGGTGGAAGTGGAAGAAAACCTGGCGCTGGTGGCGATCATCGGCAACCAGCTGTCGCGCGCCTGCGGCGTGGGCAAAGAGGTGTTCGGCGTGCTCGATCCGTTCAATATCCGCCTGATCTGCTACGGCGCCAGCAGCTATAACCTGTGCTTCCTGGTGCCGGGCGAAGAAGCCGAGCAGGTGGTGCGAACCCTGCATCACAACCTGTTCGAATAAGTCATTATCCCTGATTGCGGGCGTAGCATGCTGCGCCCCTGCGTCTAAAAAATCCGTTCAAAACCTGCAGGGGTTCAGCATGTTGAGCCCGCAATAAAAACACAACCACACCCGCCGTTCTCAATCTGGCTAAGGAAAACCTGCATGCTGGCACTGCTCACGCGCTTATTCCCCCTCTGGGCGATACTGCTGTCCGTCGCCGCTTATTACACGCCGACCACCTTTACCGGTATCGGCCCCTACGTCAGCCCGCTGCTGATGCTGATCATGTTCGCCATGGGCGTCACGCTGCGGCTCGACGACTTCAAACGCGTGCTGGCGCGCCCCGGCCCGGTGGCGGCAGGCATCTTCCTGCATTATCTGATCATGCCGCTGGCGGCCTGGCTCCTGGCGATGCTGTTCCGCATGCCGCCGGATCTGTCCGCCGGCATGGTGCTGGTGGGCAGCGTGGCCAGCGGCACCGCGTCCAACGTGATGATCTATCTGGCCAAGGGTGACGTGGCGCTGTCGGTGACCATCTCGGCGGTCTCAACGCTGGTGGGGGTGTTCGCCACGCCGCTGCTGACCCGTCTGTACGTCGACGCCAAGATCAGCGTCGATATCATGGGCATGTTGTTGAGCATTCTGCAGATCGTGGTGATCCCGATCGGCTTGGGCCTGATCGTCCACCATACCCTGACCAAGGCAGTGAAACGCATCGAGCCACTGCTGCCGGCGCTGTCGATGGCGTGCATTCTGGCGATCATCAGCGCGGTGGTGGCGGGCAGCCAAAGCCATATCGCCTCGGTCGGTCTGGTGGTGATCGTCGCGGTGATCCTGCACAACGGCATCGGTCTGCTGAGCGGCTATTGGGGCGGCAAGTTGTTCGGCTTCGACGAGTCCACCTGCCGCACGCTGGCGATCGAAGTCGGCATGCAGAACTCCGGGTTGGCGGCCACGCTGGGTAAAATCTACTTCTCGCCGCTGGCCGCGCTGCCGGGCGCGCTGTTCTCGGTCTGGCACAACCTCTCCGGTTCGCTGCTGGCGGGTTATTGGTCCGGCCGCCCTATCAAGAAAAAATAAACCGCCTGCAGGGACGCAAACAATTGCGTCCCTTTTCTTCTCTGCGAAATTTCGTATTTCCCACTGGTCGGATTGTCATAATTTCCCCCATACCCTATCATCCGTGAAAAATAAAAACTCAGATTCTTCCTATCCATGCCGATAATGTTGGCAAGAGGAAGAGATGCTCCACTTTTTTTAATTAATTAAGTCACCAGGGTTGCCCGCCATAAAAGAAGCAGCCTAATTATTATTTAGATATATACCCACCGTCTTATTTGCTGCGGCAAATCAAGATATCTCGCAATGTGCATGTCGCTCATTATTTCGGGCCGGCCGTCGGCCGCCCGTGGTTAACCTCATGGATTGGGCTGGCTGCCCCGGCGGCCTCTCATAATGGATTACAATGATAAAAAAAATCACCGCCTTGACGCTGTTGGTCAGCACGGCCCTTTCCGCTGAAACCCTGCCGGACTCCCACATGATGCAGGATATGTCGATGGGGGAGTCGCGCCGCGCGCTGCAAGACAGCACGCGTGAAGTCAACCAGTTGATTGAGCAACGCCGCTACCAGCAGCTGAAACAACAGCGCCTGCTGGCGGAACCGGAACCGGCCGCGCCCGCCCTGCCGCAGTCCGCGCAGTGCCTGCCGATCGCCGGCGTTTATCTGCAGGGTGTCACCCTGCTCTCGCCGGCCGATTTATCGGCCCTGAGCGCGCTGCCGGAACAGTGCATCAGCAGCAACGATATCAATCGCCTGACCCGTGAATTAACGCGCCTTTATGTGCAAAAAGGCTATATCACCGCGCGCGTGCAAATTGTTCGCCCTAATTCTCAAGGAGAATTGGGGTTAAGCGTGACCGAAGGATTTATCGAGAAAATAGAAGGCGGCGATCGCTGGGTCAACAGCCGTTTATTATTTCCGGGGCTGGAAGGCAAGCCGTTGAAATTAACCGAGCTTGATCAGGGATTGGATCAGGCCAACCGTTTGCAATCGAATACCACCAAGCTGGATATATTGCCCGGCCGCCAGGTTGGCGGTTCGGTTATTCGTTTGCGCAATCAGCATGCCAAGCCCTGGCTGATTACCGCCGGCACGGATAATTACGGCCAAAAAAGCACCGGCCGGTGGCTGGCGCGCGCCACCGCCACGTTGGACAGCCCGTTCGGCCTGTCGGACTTTGTCAGCCTGAACGCCAATAGCACACTGGAAAATCCGGCTCACCGCTATAATCGCGCCTATACCCTGCTCTATTCGCTGCCGTACGGCGCGTTCACCTTCAGCGGGTTCGCCAGCTTCTCGTCCTATGAAAACCACCAGCAGTTGCCGCACAACGTGGTCAAACTGCACGGCCAGACCCAACAGTACGGGCTGCGCAGCGACTACGTGTTTTATCGCGATCACGATCAGATAGACAGCCTGAGCGGCCAGCTGACCTACAAGCGCATCGATAACTACTTCGAAAGCGTGCGCCTTGAGGTCAGCAGCCCAACGCTGACCCTGGCCGAACTGAGCGCCAGCCACCTGCAAATTCTGCCCAATGGCGTGTTCAGCGCCAACCTCAGCGTCGAGCAGGGGATGCCGTGGCTGGGGGCCGGCCGCCACCCGAGTTCGGTGCACCTCGACAGCCAGTTCACCAAGGGCAAGCTGTTCGCCAACCTCAGCCAGCGCCTCAGGCTGGGTGATGCCACCTATCAGCTCAACAACCTGTTCTACGGCCAGTACAGCCGCGATCCGCTGCCCGGCGTGGAGTGGCTGAGCCTCACCGATCGCAGCGCCGTACGCGGCTTCAGCCGCAGCACCCAGTCCGGGGACAACGGCTGGTATCTGCAGAATACGCTGTCGCGCAGTTTCAATCTGGGCGCCACCACGCTGACGCCGCGCCTCGGCGCCGACGTCGGCCGCATTCTGCCGCGTCAGGACAACTCTGGCTGGCGCAGCAGCGCCGGTATAAGCACCGGCGCCACATTGCGTTATCAGCGAGCGCTGGTCGATCTGGAGGTCAGCCGCGGCTGGATTTTGTCCAACCACGCTACGCCGGAAGATCCCGTTCAGGTGTTGGCCCGCTTTTCTTACACCTTTTAATCAACAGTTTTGCAGGACCCCACGGCAATATACGGAGAGACATGGATGAAAAATAATAACTTCAGACTTTCGGCGGCAGGCAAACTGGCCGCTGCGCTGGCGATTATTCTCGCCGCTTCCGCCGGCGCCTACGCCGCAGAGATCGTTGCGGCCAACGGCGCCAACGGCCCCGGCGTCTCCACCGCCGCCACCGGCGCGCAGGTGGTCGATATCGTCGCGCCGAACGGCAACGGGCTGTCGCACAACCAATATCAGGACTTCAACGTCAACCAGCCCGGCGCGGTGCTGAACAACTCCCGCGAGGCGGGACTGTCGCAGCTGGCCGGCCAACTGGGCGCCAACCCCAATCTGGGCGGACGCGAAGCCAGCGTGATCCTCAACGAAGTGATCGGCCGCAATCCGTCTCTGCTGCATGGCCAGCAAGAGATCTTCGGCATGGCGGCCGACTACGTGCTGGCCAACCCGAACGGCATCAGCTGTCAGAGCTGCGGGTTCATCAATACCAGCCATTCCTCACTGGTGGTCGGCAACCCGCTGGTGGAAAACGGCGTGCTGCAGGGTTACAGCACCTTCGGCAACCGCAACACTCTGAGCCTCAATGGCACCCTGAACGCCGGCGGCGTACTGGACCTGATCGCGCCGAAGATCGACAGCCGCGGCGAAGTGATCGTGCAAGATTTCAAACAGTCGAATGGTAAAGTGACCTCGGCGGCGATCAACGCCATCAGCGGCCTTAACCGTGTGGCGCGCGACGGCACGGTGCAGGCTAGCCAACAGATGCCGACCGCGCTGGACAGCTACTACCTCGGCAGCATGCAGGCCGGGCGCATCAACATCATCAACACCGCGCAGGGCAGCGGCGTGAAACTGGCCGGCTCGTTGAACGCCGGCGATGAGCTCAAGGTGAAAGCCTATGATATCCGCAGCGAAAGCCGCGTCGACGACGCCAGCAGCAACAAAAACGGCGGCGATAACTATCAAAATTACCGTGGCGGCATCTACGTCAACGATCGCAGCAGCAGCCAGACGCTGACCCGCACCGAACTGAAAGGCAAGAACATCAGCCTGGTGGCGGATAATCACGCGCACCTCACCGCCACCGATATCCGCGGCGAAGACATTACGCTGCAGGGCGGCAAGCTGACACTCGACGGCCAGCAGTTGAAGCAGACGCAAGGCCATACCGACGATCGCTGGTTCTACTCCTGGCAATACGACGTTACCCGCGAACGCGAGCAACTGCAGCAGGCGGGCAGCACCGTCGCCGCCAGCGGCAGCGCCAAACTCATCAGCACCCAGGAAGACGTGAAGCTGCTGGGCGCCAACGTCAGCGCCGACCGCGCGCTGAGCGTCAAAGCGGCGCGCGACGTACACCTTGCCGGGCTGGTGGAGAAGGACAAATCCAGCGAGCGCGGCTACCAACGCAACCACACCTCCAGCCTGCGCACCGGCAGATGGAGCAACAGCGACGAAAGCGAAAGCCTGAAGGCCAGCGAACTGCGCAGCGAGGGCGAACTGACGTTGAAAGCCGGTCGCAATGTCTCGACTCAGGGCGCCAAGGTTCACGCCCAGCGCGATCTGACGATCGATGCAGACAACCAGATCCAGGTCGGGGTGCAGAAAACCGCCAACGCCAAAGCGGTGCGCGATGACAAAACCTCCTGGGGCGGCATCGGCGGCGGCGACAACAAGAACAACAGCAATCGCCGCGAGATCAGCCACGCTTCCGAATTGACCAGCGGCGGCACCCTGCGCCTGAACGGTCAGCAAGGCGTCACCATTACCGGCAGCAAGGCGCGCGGTCAGAAAGGCGGCGAAGTCACCGCCACCCACGGCGGCCTGCGCATCGACAACGCGCTGAGCACCACCGTGGACAAAATCGACGCGCGCACCGGCACCGCCTTCAACATCACCAGCAGTTCGCACAAGGCCGACAACAGCTACCAGAGCAGCACCGCCAGCGAGCTGAAGTCCGACACCAACCTGACGCTGGTCAGCCACAAGGATGCCGACGTGATCGGCAGCCAGGTCGCCAGCGGCGGTGAGCTGAGCGTCGAGTCAAAGACCGGCAACATCAACGTCAAGGCCGCCGAGCGGCAGCAGAACATCGACGAGCAGAAGACCGCGCTCACCGTTAACGGCTACGCCAAAGAAGCCGGTGACAAGCAGTACCGCGCCGGTTTGCGCATCGAGCACACCCGCGACAGCGAGAAAACCACCCGCACCGAGAATAGCGCCTCAAGCCTCAGCGGCGGCAGCGTGAAGCTCAAGGCGGAGAAGGACGTGACCTTCAGCGGCTCCAAATTGGTCGCCGACAAAGGCGACGCCAGCGTCAGCGGCAATAAGGTTTCGTTCCTGGCGGCCGACGACAAAACGGCCTCAAACACCGAACAAACCAAGATCGGCGGCGGTTTCTATTACACCGGCGGCATCGACAAACTCGGCAGCGGCGTGGAAGCCGGCTACGAGAACAACAAAACTCAGGCGCAAAGCAGCAAGGCGATCACGTCCGGCAGCGACGTCAAAGGCAATCTGACGATCAACGCCCGCGACAAGCTGACCCAGCAAGGCGCGCAGCACAGCGTCGGCGGCGCCTATCAAGAAAACGCCGCCGGCGTCGATCACCTTGCCGCCGCCGACACCGCCAGCACCACCACCACCAAAACCGACGTCGGCGTGAACATCGGCGCCAACGTCGATTACAGCGCCGTGACCCGTCCGGTCGAGCGCGCGGTCGGCAAGGCGGCCAAGCTGGACACCACCGGCGTCATCAACGACATCGGCGGCATCGGCGCGCCTAACGTCGGCCTGGATATCGGCGCACAGGGCGGCAGCAGCGAAAAACGCAGCAGCAGCTCGCAGGCGGTGGTCAGTTCGGTGCAAGCCGGCAGCATCGACATCAACGCCAAAGGCGAAGTGCGCGATCAGGGCACGCAGTACCAGGCGAGCAAAGGCGCGGTCAACCTGACGGCGGACAGCCACCGCAGCGAAGCCGCGGCAAACCGTCAGGACGAGCAGAGCCGCGACACCCGCGGCAGCGCCGGCGTGCGCGTCTACACCACCACCGGCAGCGATCTGACCGTGGACGCCAAGGGCGAAGGCGGCACCCAGCGCAGCAACAGCAGCGCCAGCCAGGCGGTGACCGGCTCGATCGACGCGGCCAACGGCATCAACGTCAACGTGAAAAAAGACGCGATCTATCAGGGCACCGCGCTGAACGGCGGCCGCGGAAAAACCGCCGTCAACGCCGGCGGCGATATCCGCCTTGATCAGGCCAGCGACAAACAGAGCGAAAGCCGCAGCGGCTTTAACGTCAAAGCCTCCGCCAAGGGCGGTTTCACCGCCGACAGCAAAAACTTCGGCGCCGGGTTCGGCGGCGGCACCCACAACGGCGAAAGCAGCAGCAGCACCGCGCAGGNACAGGGCGTTGAGCTGAAGGCGGGCCGCGATCTGACGCTGCAGGGCACCGACGTCAAGAGCCAGGGCGACGTCAGCCTGAGCGCCGGCAACAAGGTCGCACTGCAGGCGGCGGAATCGACCCAAACGCGTAAGGAAAGCAAGCTGTCCGGCAATATCGATCTGGGCGCCGGCAGCAGCGACAGCAAGGAAAAAACCGGCGGCAACCTCTCCGCCGGCGGCGCCTTCGACATCGCCAAAGTCAATGAGTCCGCGACCGAGCGCCAGGGCGCCACTATCGCCTCAGACGGCAAGGTCACCCTGTCCGCCAACGGCAAAGGCGATGACGCGCTGCATCTGCAGGGCGCCAAAGTCAGCGGCGGCAGCGCCGCGCTCGAAGCGAAAAACGGCGGCATCCTGCTGGAGTCCGCCAAAAACGAGCAGCATAAGGACAACTGGAGCCTGGGCATCAAAGCCAACGCCAAAGGCGGCCAAACCTTCAACAAGGACGCCGGCGGCAAGGTCGATCCGAACACCGGCAAAGATACCCACACGCTGGGCGCCGGTCTGAAAGTCGGCGTGGAACAGCAGGATAAAACCACCCACGCCAACACCGGCATCATCGCGGGCGACGTGGCGCTCAACAGCGGCAAGGATACCCGTCTCGCCGGCGCGCGCGTCGACGCCGACAGCGTCCAGGGCAAGGTGGGCGGCGATCTGCGCGTTGAAAGCCGCAAAGACGTCGAGACAGGCGTGAAGGTGGATGTGGATGCCGGTCTGAGCCACAGCAACGATCCGGGCAGCAGCATCACCTCCAAGCTGTCGAAGGTCGGCACACCGCGTTACGCTGGTAAGGTGAAAGAGAAACTGGAGGCCGGAGTGAACAAAGTGGCCGACGCCACCACCGACAAGTACAACAGCGTGGCGCGTCGCCTCGATCCGCAGCAGGACACCACCGGCGCGGTCAGCTTCAGCAAGGCCGAAGGCAAAGTCACGCTGCCGGCAACGCCGGCCGGCGAAAAACCGCAAGGCCCGCTGTGGGATCGCGGCGCACGCACCGTCGGCGGCGCGGTGAAAGACAGCATCACCGGTCCGGCCGGTCGCCAGGGGCACCTCAAGGTCAATGCCGACGTGGTGAACAACAACGCGGTCGGCGAGCAATCGGCGATCACCGGTAAGAACGGTGTGGCGCTGCAGGTCGGCGGCCAAATCCAACTGACCGGCGGCGAGATCCGCAGCCAGCAAGGCAAGGTGGAACTGGGCGGCAGCCAGGTCAGCCAGCAGGACGTCAACGGCCAACGCTATCAGGGCGGCGGCCGCGTCGATGCGGCGACCACGGTCGGCGGGCTGTTAGGCGGCGCGGCGAAGCAAAGCGTCGCTGGCAACGTGCCGTTCGCCAGCGGCCATGCTTCAACTCAGCAGGCGGACGCCAAAGCCGGCGTGTTCAGCGGCAAATAACGCGCCTTTCCTGCACAACGCCCCCGGTTTTCCGGGGGCGTTTTTTTTACAGCGTGCTCGGGGTGTCTTCCCAGTCGCGATCGTCGTCCTTGGCATCCTGGTCCAACACGTTGTAAGCCACCGCGCAGAACAGCGAGTTCAGGCGCTTCATGTCCCCCAACAATCCCAAATGCAACGAACTGGTCTCGATGCTCTGCACGTTTTGCTGGTGCAAACGATCGACGTGCGCATGCGCGTAGCGGCGATCCAAAATGCGGAAGCGATGCTTGGAACGGCGCAGGCGTTTGGCGCTGGTGACGTCGCCGGACAGGAACACCGACAGCCCCAGGCGCAGGTTGCCGATCAGCCGTTCGTGCAGCCCGTCCAGCTCCGCCAATCCTTCCGCCGAGAAGGCGCGGCGCGCGGCGTGCGACTTGGCGCCCACGTCGCCGGCCATGCGCTCGATGATGTCGCCCGCCTGTTCCAGGTTGAGCGCCATTTCGATGATTTCCGCCCAGCGGCGCGAGTCTTCCTCGCCCAGATCTTCCTTCTGGATCTGCGCCAGATACAGCTTGATGGCGGTGTACAGCACGTCGACGTCATCGTCGAGGCGCCGCACCTCTTTATCGACCCCCTGCTTACCGTGCAACACTTCACGTTGCAGGATCATCATGTGTTCCACCACGTCGCCCATGCGCAGCGTTTCGCGCGCCGCGTTGGCCAACGCCAGCGTCGGCGTGTCCAGCGCGCTGGCGTCCAGATGGCGCGGCCGCATGCGCGGATCGTCGGCCGCTTCGTCGACGATCAGCCGTTCGCACAGCGTCGCCATCGGCCCGGCCAGCGGGATCATCACCAGGCAGCGGATCAGGTTGTAGAACACGTGGAAATAGATCACCAGCTCTTCGCTGCCGCCCGGCAGTTGAGCCATCAAATCCGCCAGATAGGAGACGAACGGCAGCACCAGTATGCAGCCCACCAGCTTGAACAGCAGGCTGCCGAGCGCCACGCGCCGCCCGGCGGCGTTCTGACCGCTGGCGTTGATCATCGCCAACAGGCCGCTGCCGAGGTTGGCGCCGATCACCAGACAGAGCGCCACCTTCAGCGAAATCACGCCGGTGGCGGTCAGGGTGGCGGTCAGCAGCACCGCCGCCAGGCTGGAATAGCTGACAATGGCGAACAGCGCACCGGTCAGGGCGTCCAGCATCACGTCGCCGGTCAGCGACGAGAACAGCACTTTCACCCCGGCCGCCTGGGTGATCGGCGTGGCGGCGGCCACGATCAGCTCCAGCGCCAGCACGATCAGCCCGAGGCCGATCAGAACGCGTCCGATCTGGCCGATCCGCATCTGCTTGCGGCTGAGGAACAGGAAGACGCCGACCAGGATCAGCAGCGGCGACAGCCAGGAAAGATCGAAGGTCAGCACGCGCGCCATCAGCGCGGTGCCGACGTCGGCGCCGAGCATGATCACCAGCGCAGGCGCCAGCCCCACCAGCCCCTGTGCGACGAAAGAGGTCACCAGCAGCGCCGTGGCGTTGCTGCTTTGCACCAGCGCGGTCACACCGATGCCGGAAACGAACGCCAACGGTTTTTTCTCAACGCTGTCGCTCAAAACGCGCCGCAGATTGGCGCCGTAAACCCGCATGATCCCGGTGCGCACGATGTGGGTTCCCCACACCAACAGCGCCACGGACGAAAGCAGGTGAAGAAGAGTCAGCACGGAAGATACGCTCCATTAACGCCCGGCCAAAGGAGGCTGATACCCGATGCTTGTCAGGCGGCGCGGACGGACGGAACGGTTCTGTTCGCCCCAGCCGCAGCCGGCGGGCAAAAAAGACTGACGGGTACAGCGCGCGGTCCCGCCTGCCGGGCGTGGGTCTGGCAGGACAGCGGGCGGGGGCAGACCGCAGAAAAGAAGGGTTAAGACGGCGGTGGGAGAGCCCCTGCGCCGCGCTGCGAAGTCATGCAACTTCCCGCAATACAACAGGTTCCAAGTGTAGACCAATTTCCGCGCCGTCGGGCCGCAGATCGGCCACCGAACGGTTGAGCACGTCAACCAGCAACTCTACCTCACGAACCTGAATCCGATAGCGTACCACATTCCCGAGCAAACTGTGGCCCAGGATCACCCCGCCGATCCCCTGTCCGGCCGGCAACAGGCCGATCGATTCGGGACGGATCGCCACCTTGCCGGCATAACTGCGCCCGGTCAGCCGGCCGGCCTGTTCGGCGCTCAGCAGGTTATAGTTGCCGATAAAACCGGCGGCGAAAGCGTCCGCCGGCTGGGTATACAGGGTTTCCGCATCGCCGCTCTGCACGATCTGCCCCTTGTTCATCAGGACGATGCGATCCGACAGGGTCAGCGCCTCTTCCTGATCGTGAGTGACGAAGATCGCCGTCAGGTTCAGCTCGCGCTGAATGCGCCGAATTTGCTCACGCAGGTGTTTGCGGATGCGCGCGTCCAGCGCCGACAGCGGTTCGTCGAGCAGCAGCAGACGCGGGCGAGTGACCAGCGATCGCGCCAACGCCACGCGCTGACACTGGCCGCCCGACAGCTGATGCGGATAGCGCTTCGCCAGATCGCTCAGCTCCACCAGCGCCAGCGCCTCCTGCACCCGCTGGCCGATCTGCCCGGCCGCCAGCTTCTGCATTTTCAGGCCGAAGGCCACGTTGCCTTCCACCGTCATATTGGGAAACAGCGCATAACTTTGGAACACCATACCGATGCCGCGCTTTTGCGGCGCCAGCGGCACCAGATCCTGGCCCTGCAGCAAAATATGCCCGCTGTCGACCGGGGTCAGGCCGGCCAGACAGCGCAGCAGCGTCGATTTGCCGCAGCCGCTCGGCCCCAGCAGGGTGACGAACTCCCCCTCTTCGGCGGTGAAATCGATATCCTGAAACACCTGAGTCTGGCCATAGTGTTTGTTCAAACGGGTGACGTTGAGATAAGCCATCGGGTTAGCCCTTGTTTTTATTCAGCAGGTTCGCCAGCCAGGTGACGAGCAGCACCACGGCGAAATAAGAGATGACCAGCGCGCTGGTAAAGTGCCCGCTGCCGTTGCGCATATTGAACAGATAGACCTGCAGCGTTTCATACTGGCTGCCCACCAGCAGGTTGGCGAACACGAACTCGCCGATCAGGAACGAAAACGACAGCAGCACGGCGATCGTTCCGCCCTTGCGCAGGTTCGGCAGCACCACCCACAGCGCCGCCTGCCAGGTGCTGGCGCCCAGCAGGTGCGCGGCGTCCATCAGATCGCGCAGGTTAATCGCCTGCATGTTGTTGCTGATGGCCCGGTAGATAAACGGCAGCGCGATGGTGAAATAACAGCCCACCAAAATCCAGGGAGTGCCGAGCAGCGGCAGCGGATCGGCGGCGAACAGCTGCATCAGCCCCACCGCCGACACCACCGGCGGCACGGCGAACGGCAGCAGAATCAGCACATTCATTACCGCGTCAAGCCTAGGGAAGTAGTAAGCGATTACAAACATCGCCGGCAGGATCACCACCACCGACAGCAGTAGCGTGCCGAAGCAGATCAGCAGCGAGTGCCACAGCGCCTGCAAAAAGCGCGGGTCGCTCCACAGCGCCGTCAGCCACTTCAGGGTAAAGCCGTCCGGTAAAATGGTGGCGCCCCACTGGGTGGCCAGCGCGTAAATCAGCGTCGCCGCCAGCGGCAGCAGCAGGATCAGCAGCAGCAGGCCGGTCACCGTGCGGTGATAGAGGCGTTCAGCACGCGACATGAGCATTCTCCATCCGATTATGAGCGCGCATTGAGGTAACTCCTGCGCAGCATCCATTGGTGGATCACCGTGATAAACGCCATCATTACCACCAGCAGCATCGCCAACGCGCTGGCCAGGTTCGGATCGAGGGAGATGTCCCCCGCCACCAGCGCCGAGATGCGGATCGGGATCACGTTGAAGTTGCCGGTGGTCAGCGCGTACACCGTGGCGTAGGCGCCCAGCGCGTTGGCCAGCAGGATGACGAAGGTGCCCATCAGCGCCGGCGCCAGTACCGGCAGGCCGATATGCCGCCAGTAGCGCCAGGGGCCGGCGCCGAGCAGCGCCGCCGATTCGCGCCAGTCGGCGCGCAGCGCGTCGAATGCCGGATACAGCAGCAGCACCCCGAGCGGGATCTGGAAGTAGGTATACAGCACGATCAGGCCGCTCTTCGAATAGAGGTTGAAGCTCTCCATCAAACCGTATTTTCGCAGCAGCAGCGTCAGGCAGCCGTTCAGCCCCAGCAGAATGACGAAGGCGAACGCCAGCGGCACCCCGGCGAAGTTGCTGGTCATGTTGGTGAACGACATCACAAAGTCATGAAACCGGGTCTGGCCGAGCTGGCGCAGTGAGTAACTGCCCACTAACGCAATCAGCAAGCCGTAGACGCTCGACCACAGCGAGATCTCCAGCGAGAACTGAAAGGCCTGCAGGTAGAACGGCGACGTGAGGATATCGACATAGTTGCCCCATCCCCAGCCGCTGCTCTCGCTGAAAAAGCTGTGAACGGCGATCCACACCAGCGGGGCGATCTGAAACGCGCCGAACAGCACGATAAACGGCAGCAGGCACAGCGCGGCGATCCATTTGGTTTTGCTGTTCATCGCGCATCCTGCGCCAGCAGCGCCCGGCAGCGCGGCTTGTCGTGCGGCGCCTGCAGCAGATCGCAGATCGTGCCGCACAGCTCGGTTTGCTGCGGATCGGCGTCATCCTGGCTGAAGCCCGCGCCGAATACGAACAGCGGCACCTGGCGCTCTTCCGGCAACACCCCGCCGTGGCTGCGATCGTCGTTCATGCCGTGGTCGGCGGTAACCAGCACCTGATAACCGGCCGCCAGCCACTCGGGCAGGTAACGCGACAGCGAACCGTCGGCGCGGCGCGCCGCGTTGCGGTACTGCGGCGAAGAGAGGCCAAAGCGGTGGCCGGCATCGTCGATGTTCATCGGGTGGATAAGCAGGAAGTCCGGCTGATAACGCTGGCGCAGGCTTTCGGCGTCGTCGAACAGATGGCTGTCGGGATAGCCGTCGTCGTAATAAAAATGCCCGTGCTGGATAGGCAGCTCGGGGGCGTCGGTATGGCGGTCGCGCGCGGCGTCGAACGGCGTGCGGTTATACAATTCGCTGAACCAATGATACGCGGCGGCGGCGGTGGTCAGCCCGGCGGCGCGCGCGTAATGAAACACGCTTTGTTGATGAGAAAGGCGCGAGACGTGGTTATGCACCACGCCGCTCTCCACCGGCGTGACGCCGGTGAGGATGCATTCATACAGCGGCCGGGAGAGCGAGGGCAACTCGCTCTCCAGCAGGTACAACCGCCCGCGTCCCGCCGCGCATTCGGCCTGCAGATACCCCATGGCGTCGTGCGCCACCCGGTAGTTGAGGCCGTCCAGCAGCACGAGGATCGTTTTCATGGTGCGTTAACTCACTGCTGCATAAACATAATGACGTTTTCCTGCCACAGACGCGGCAGCGCTTTGGCGCTCTGTTCCCAGGCCGCCGGATCGGCGATCGGGTGCGCATTCTTGTACTGCTCGGCCGGCAGCAGCTTGGCCTTGACGTCGTCCGGCAGCGTCAGATGCTCGGCGCGGATCGGACGCGCATAGCCGCGCGCCAGGTTGATCTGGCCGGCGTCGGAGAAGATGTATTCGCGCGCCAGTTTGGCGGCGTTCGGGTGCTTGGCGTATTTGTTGATGATGGTGGTGTAGCCGGAGGTGATCGAGCCGTCCGACGGGATCAGCACTTCAAAACGGGTTTTGTCGATCTGGTCGCGGTAGTTCAGGCCGTTGAAGTCCCACACCACGCCAACCTGCACTTCCCCTTTCTCCAGCGATGCGATCACCGGGTTACTCAGGCTCAGTCGGCCGGCCTTGGCCAGCTTGCCAAAGAATTCCAGGCCCGGCTTGAGGTTTTTCTCGTTGCCGCCCATGGCGTAGGTGGCCGCCAGCACGCCGCTGGCCGCCTGCGACGCGGTGCCGACGTCGCCGATGGTGACCTGATAGCTGCCCTTCAGCAGATCGGCCCAGCTGTGCGGGATGTCTTTCACCTGCTGTTTGTTGATGATAAAGGCGATGGTGCCGGTATAAGCCAGCGCCCAGTGGCCGTCTCTGTCTTTCGCCCAATCCGGCACCTGATCCCAGGTAGAAGGTTTGTACGGCTGCGTCACGCCCTTCTGTACCGCCACCGGGCCGAAGGCCGCGCCGACGTCACCAATGTCCGCCGTGGCGTTGTTCTTTTCCGCATCGAATTTGGCGATCTCCTGCGCGGAGCTCATGTCGGTATCGACATGCTTCAGGCCGTACTTGCTCAACAGATCTTGCCAGGTGCCTTTCCAGTTGGCCCAGCTGTCCGGCATGCCGACGCTGTTGACTTCGCCTTCTTTCTTCGCGGCCTGCTCCAGCGCCGCCAGATCGGTATCCGCGGCCCAGCTCATCTGGCTGGATAACACGATGGCACTGGTTAACACAGAAGCGCACAAACGTTTCATAACTGATGCTCCAGGTGGTAGTGTGGGGAGGGCTGGACTAGTCCAGCAAGGACCAAACCAATCTAACGGACGAATGTGATAATTATATGTCAGCTTAAAAAAGCGACAGTTTTATCACCCATTGCAACGGCGAAAACGCGACGCTGGTCTACCTTAAAGGCCAAACGCACTGAAACGGGACACCCGCTGTATGAGTGAAGCACCGACGACCGTCGCCACCATCTGCCAAACGCTGCACGCCCGCATCACCGCCGGCGAGTTCGCCGTGGGCGGCAAGCTGCCCTCCGAACGCGCCCTGAGCGAGCAATTCGCCACCACCCGCATTACCCTGCAGGAGGCGCTCGGCCAGTTGGAGGCGCAGGGCGTCATCTACCGCCAGGTGCGGCGCGGCTGGTTCATCTCGCCGCCACGTTTGATCTACAACCCGCTGCAGCGCAGCCATTTTCACGCCATGGCGCAGCAGCAGGGGCGCGCCGCGCATACCGAAGCGATCGACAGCGCGGTCGTCACGCTCGACGCGCCGCTGGCCGGCCGCCTGGCGCTGCCCTCCGGCGCCGAGGCCTATCGCATTCGTCGGCTGCGCTACATCGACGGACGTGCGGTGCTGTACTGCGAGCACTACCTCAATCCGGCCTATTTCCCCGGTATTCTGGACGAAGATCTGACCCAGTCGCTGACCGCGCTGTACGCCGCGCGCTACGGCATTCACTACGGCCGGGTGCGTTTCGACATGCTGCCCACCCTGCTACCGCAGCAGGCCGCCGCCATGCTGAAGGTGACCTACGGCAGCCCGGCGCTGTTCATTACGCGGGTGAATCGCGATCAACATGACCGGGTGATCGATTGCGACCTGGAGTATTGGCGGTACGACGCGCTGCATATCGATGTGGAAGCGCTGTAAATGACAAGGGCGCATCGCTGCGCCCTTAAAGAGGAAAGTCAGTCGGCGTCGTAACCGAGGTTTGGCGCCAGCCAGCGTTCGACCTCGCTCACGCTCATCCCTTTACGCGCCGCATAGTCTTCCACCTGATCGCGCTGGATCTGCGCCACCGCGAAGTACTTGCTCTCAGGATGGCTGAAGTACCAGCCGGACACCGCCGCCCCCGGCCACATGGCGAAGGACTCCGTCAGTTCCATGCCGGTGTGGCGGTTGACGTCCAGCAGCTGCCAGATGGTCGCTTTTTCGGTGTGCTCCGGGCAGGCCGGGTAGCCCGGCGCCGGCCGGATGCCCTGATAGTTTTCGCGGATCAGTTCCTCGTTGCTCAGGTTCTCGTCGGCGGCATAACCCCAGTGCAACTTGCGCACCTGTTCGTGCAGGTATTCGGCGAAAGCCTCCGCCAAACGATCCGCCAGCGCCTTGACCATGATTTTGTTGTAATCGTCGTGCTGTGCATCGTACGCCGCGGCCAGCGCGTCCTCCTCCAGCCCGCCGGTCACCGCGAAGGCGCCGAAGTAGTCGGCCTTGCCGCTGCTTTTCGGCGCCACGAAGTCCGCCAGACAATAGTTCGGGAAGTCGGTTTTTTCCGTCTGCTGGCGCAGATGGCGACTCACCGCCAGCACCTCGCCGCGCTGTTCGTCGCAGTACACTTCCACGTCGTCGCCGACGCGGTTGGCCGGGAACAAACCGTAAACGCCGCGCGGGTTGAGGCTACGCTCGGCCGCCAGCCGATCCAACATCTGATTGGCGTCGTGGAACAGGCGCTTGGCCTCTTCCCCCACCACCTCATCCTCGAGGATGCGCGGGTATTTGCCCGCCAGCGACCAGGTCATGAAGAACGGCGTCCAGTCGATATAGTGGCGCAGCGTCTCGATGCCGGCCGACACCGGAAACACGCCAAGCTGCCGCGGCGCCGGCGGCTGATAGTCGGCCCAGTCCAGCGCCATGGCATTGGCGCGCGCCTTCTGCAAATCGACCGGCGGCGTGCGCGGCTTTTTGCGCGCGTGTTGAATGCGCACCGTTTCATACTCTTTGCGGGTGCGCGCCACAAACTCGTCGCGCTGGGTGGCGGACAGCAGCGCCGACACCACGCCCACGGTGCGCGAGGCGTTTTGCACGTAGGTGGTCGGGCCGCTGTAGTTCTGCTCGATTTTCACCGCGGTGTGCGCCTTGGAGGTGGTGGCGCCGCCGATCAGCAGCGGCAGCGTAAAGCCCTGGCGCTCCATCTCTTTGGCCACGTTGACCATCTCGTCCAGCGACGGCGTGATCAGCCCCGACAGGCCGATGATGTCGACGTTCTCCTCGCGCGCGGTACGCAGGATTTTCTCCGTCGGCACCATCACGCCAAGATCGACGATTTCATAGTTGTTGCACTGCAGCACCACGCCGACGATGTTCTTGCCGATGTCGTGCACGTCGCCCTTCACCGTCGCCAACAGGATTTTCCCCGCGGAGGTGCCCTGCTGCTTGCTGGCCTCGATGTACGGTTCCAGGTAGGCCACCGCCTGCTTCATCACGCGGGCGGATTTCACCACCTGCGGCAGGAACATCTTGCCCTCGCCGAACAGATCGCCGACCACGTTCATCCCGGCCATCAGCGGCCCTTCGATCACTTCGATCGGGCGTTCGGCCTGCTGCCGCGCTTCTTCGGTGTCCAGTTCGATAAACTCGGTGATGCCCTTCACCAGCGAATATTCCAGCCGCTTCTCCACCGGCCAGCCGCGCCATTCCGCCTGCTGCACCGCCGCTTCGCCGTCTTTGCTGCCGCGGTACTTTTCCGCCAGTTCCAGCAGGCGTTCGGTGCCGTCCTCGCGACGGTTGAGGATCACGTCTTCTACCGCCTCGCGCAGCTCGCCAGGCAGATCGTCATAAATCGCCAGCTGCCCGGCGTTGACGATGCCCATGTCCATGCCGTTGCGAATGGCGTGATACAGGAATACCGCGTGGATCGCCTCACGCACCGGATCGTTGCCGCGGAACGAGAACGACACGTTGGACACCCCGCCGGAGATCATCGCGTGCGGCAGGTGGGTTTTGATGTCGGCGCAGGCTTCGATAAAGTCGACGGCGTAGTTGTTGTGCTCTTCGATGCCGGTGGCGACGGCGAAGATGTTCGGGTCGAAAATGATGTCTTCCGGCGGGAAGCCGACGCGTTCGGTCAAAATTTTATAGGCGCGGCGACAGATCTCGAACTTGCGCTCGCGGGTGTCCGCCTGGCCCACTTCGTCGAACGCCATCACCACCACCGCGGCGCCGTAGCGGCGCACCAGCCTGGCGTGATGGATAAAGGCCTCTTCGCCCTCCTTCATCGAGATCGAGTTGACGATGCCCTTGCCCTGAATGCACTTCAGGCCTTTCTCGATAACGGACCACTTGGAGGAGTCGATCATGATCGGCACCCGGGCGATATCCGGCTCGCCGGCGATCAGGTTGAGGAAGCGCACCATCGCCGCTTCGGCGTCGAGCATCCCCTCGTCCATGTTGATGTCGATGATCTGCGCGCCGCTCTCGACCTGCTGACGCGCCACGTCGAGCGCCTCGTTGTATTTCTCTTCTTTGATCAAGCGTTTGAAACGCGCCGAACCGGTGACGTTGGTGCGCTCGCCGACGTTGACGAACAGGGTGTTGGCGTCGATGGTCAGCGGCTCCAGACCGGCCAGGCGACAGGCGACCGGGAGCTCCGGCAGCCGGCGCGGCGGCNGTTCCGGCGTGGTGCCGCAGCAACCGCCGATGATATTGAGGAAGCCGGCCTGCGCCCACTCCCCGACCTGACGCGCCATCTCGGCCGCATCCAGATCGTACTCGCCGAAGGCGTTCGGCAAACCGGCGTTCGGGTGCGCGGTGACATAGGTCTCCGAGATGCGCGCCAGCTCGGCGACGTACTGGCGCAGCTCGTCCGGGCCCAGGGCGCAGTTCAGGCCGAAGGTCAGCGGTTTGACGTGGCGCAGCGAATTGTAAAACGCTTCGGTGGTCTGGCCGGACAGGGTGCGGCCGGAGGCGTCGGTGATGGTGCCGGAAATCATGATCGGCAGTTCCACCCCCAGCGCTTCGAATTCGGTTTCCACCGCAAAAGCGGCGGCCTTGGCGTTGAGGGTGTCGAAGATGGTTTCGATCATGATCAGATCGACGCCGCCCTCCACCAGCGCGCGGGTCGATTCACGGTACGCCGCCACCAGTTCATCGAACGAGATGTTGCGGAACGCCGGATCGTTGACGTTCGGCGAGATGGACGCGGTGCGGTTGGTCGGCCCCAACACCCCGGCGACGTAGCGCGGTTTTTCCGGCGTGCGCGCCGTCCATTCGTCGGCGCAGGCGCGCGCCAGGCAGGCGGCCTGATAGTTAATCTCGGCGGACAGCGACTCCATGTGGTAGTCGGCCATGGCGATGGAGGTGGAGTTGAAGGTATTGGTCTCAAGGATATCGGCGCCCGCCTCAAGATAGGCGTAATGAATGGCGGTGATCACTTCCGGCTTGGTCAGCACCAGCAGATCGTTATTGCCTTTCAGATCGCTGCGCCAGTCGGCGAAACGCTCACCGCGAAAATCGCGCTCGTCCAGACGGTAGCTCTGGATCATGGTGCCCATGCCGCCGTCCAACACCAAAATGCGCTGCGCTAACTGGCGGCGCAGTTGTTCTACTCGATTCGTCACTGTAACCCCTTCCATTGCCATCCAGCCCATTGCTCAACTGCCGCAAACACCAACGAGTCATCCTAGCACAGCTTGTAAGGACAAAGGGCCAGGCGACAATTGAGAGTTTTTCAGGTTGTGCGCCAACACCTCCGATGAGCTGACGGCGGCTTGCAATTCATCGACAAAAAACGAAAATGAATTCCATCATACGGAAAAAGGAATCTCACCCATGGCCACCCCTGCTCCCGCCAAGCGCGGCAAGAAGCCCCGCGCAGCAGCCCCCGCCGCCAGTGCGGCGACCGGTCAGGTACAATCATTGACCCGTGGCCTGAAACTGTTGGAATACATTTCGGAAGCCCAGGGCAACGTGGCGCTGACCGATCTGGCCCAGCAGGCCGGCCTGCCGAACTCCACCACTCACCGCCTGCTCACCACCATGCAGCAGCAGGGATTCGTGCGCCAGGTCGGCGATCTCGGCCTGTGGACCATCGGCTCGCACGCTTTTGTGGTCGGCAGCAGCTTCCTGCAAAGCCGCAACCTGCTGGCGATGGTGCATCCGACGCTGCGCCGCCTGATGGAAGAGTCCGGCGAAACCGTCAACCTGGCGGTGCTGGATACCAGCGAGTACCAAGCGATCATCATCGATCAGGTGCAGTGTACGGCGCTGATGCGCATGTCGGCGCCGATCGGCGGCAAACTGCCGATGCACGCCTCCGGCGCCGGCAAAGCGTTCCTCGCCACCCTGCCGGACGATCAGGTGACCAAACTGTTGCACAAGAAAGGCATGCACACCTACACGCCGCACACCCTGACGCCGCACAACCTGAAAGAGGGGCTGGCGCAGATCCGCAAACAGGGCTTCTCCTTTGACGACGAAGAGCACGCGCTCGGCCTGCGCTGCGTGGCGGCCTGCATCTTCGACGAGCACCGCGAAGCCTTCGCCGCCATTTCCATCTCCGGCCCGGTGTCGCGCATCACCGACGATCGCGTGATCGAGCTGGGCGCGCTGGTGATCCATGCAGCCAAAGAGATCAGCCTGGCCTACGGCGGCGTGCGCTGATCCAGCCCATCCGAGGGGCGCCCCAGCGCGCCCCTGCTCCCCTGCCATGCTCTGTTGTCAGCATGTAACAGGCTGTCGGCATCCTGTTTAGCACACAGGCAAAAAGCTTGAAGCCGATCACAGTTAACGATCCTCACGGCGAAAGCCCATTGCAACCGCTCAAACTTCCTTCGACAATGTTACCGATAACATGTTACCGGTAACAATCAGACTGAACGAAGGTAACGTCACCCGGTGTTTTGGAGCCAAACCATGACCAACAATCAAAATCGCATTTACGTCGTTATGGGCGTTTCCGGCAGCGGCAAGTCCGCCGTCGCCGCCGCCGCGGCCCGCCAACTCTCCGCCGGCTTCCTCGACGGCGACTTCCTGCACCCGCGCAGCAATATCCTGAAGATGGCCGCCGGCGAGGCGTTGAACGACGACGATCGCGCGCCGTGGCTGGCCGCGCTCAACGACGCCGCCTTCGCCATGCAGCGCACCAACAACGTGTCGATCATCGTCTGTTCGGCGTTGAAAAAGCAGTATCGCGACCGCCTGCGCGCCGGCAACGGCAACCTGTCATTCATCTATCTGCACGGCGAGTTCCCGGTGATCGAATCCCGCCTGGCGGCGCGCAACGGCCACTTCTTCAAGCCGCAGATGCTGGTCACCCAGTTCGCCGCGCTGGAGCAACCGGGCGCCGACGAGAACGACGTAATGGCGATCGACATCAATCAGCCGCTGGACGCGGTGATCGCCGATACCGTGCGCCATATCCAAAGTTTCCTCCCGCAGGACGTGTGCGCGTGAGTACTGTAACGCTGGTCGGTACCGCAGTCGGCTCGGTTTTACTGCTGTTATTCCTGGTGATGAAGGCGCGTATGCACGCCTTCGTCGCGCTGATGCTGGTGTCCATCGCCGCCGGCATTTTCTCCGGCATGCCGCTGGAACACATCGCCGACACCATGCAGAAAGGCATGGGCGACACGCTGGGCTTCCTGGCGATCGTGGTGGCGCTCGGGGCGATGTTCGGCAAGATCCTGCATGAGGTCGGCGCGCTCGATCAAATTGCGGCGCAATTGCTGAAACGATTCGGACAAAGCAAGGCGCACTACGCGCTCGGCATCGCCGGCCTGATCTGCGCGCTGCCGCTGTTCTTTGACGTGGCGGTGGTGCTGCTGATCGGCATCGTGTTCGCCGTGGCGCGCCGCACCGACGGCAATATCGTCAAGCTGGCCATCCCGCTGTTCGCCGGCGTGGCCGCCGCCGCGTCCTTCCTGCTGCCGGGGCCGGTGCCGATGCTGCTGGCATCGCAGATGAAGGCCGACTTCGGCTGGATGATCGCCATCGGCCTGGTGGCGGCGGTGATCGGCATGCTGATCGCCGGCCCGCTGTATGGCAGCTTTATCAGCCGCTTCGTCAACNGGCCAATGCCGCCGGAAGAGAACGAGCCGACGCTGACCAAGGGCAATCTGCCGTCGTTCGGCTTTAGCCTGGCGCTGGTGCTGTGCCCGCTGGTGCTGGTCGGCATGAAGACTATCGGCGCGCGGCTGGTCACCCCCGGCTCGCAGCTGCAGCAGTGGCTGGAGTTTATCGGCCACCCGTTCACCGCCATCCTGCTGGCCTGCCTGATCGTGATTTACGGTCTGGCGAAACCGCGCGGCATGAGCAACGAACAGACCCTGGCCATCTGCTCCGCCGCGGTGCAGCCGGCCGGGATCATCCTGCTGATGACCGGCGCCGGCGGGGTGTTCAAGCAGATCCTGGTGGATTCCGGCGTCGGGCCGGCGCTGGGTGACGCCATGATCGGCGCCGGCCTGCCGATCGCCGTAGCCGCGTTCGCGCTGTCCGCCATGGTGCGGGTGATTCAGGGCTCGGCCACCGTCGCCTGCCTGACCACCGTCGGCCTGGTGCTGCCGGTCACCAGCCAGCTCGGGCTCAGCGGCGGGCAACTGGCCGCGCTAGCCATCTGCATCGCCGGCGGCTCCATCGTGCTGAGCCACGTCAACGACGCCGGCTTCTGGCTGTTCGGCAAATTCACCGGCGCCAACGAACTGCAAACGCTGAAAACCTGGACGGTGATGGAAACCATTCTGGGCAGCGTCGGCGGCGCCATCGGCATGATTGCATTCACGATGTTTTAAATCCCAAATCGCCCCCGGCCTTGCACACCAGGGCTGCAAATCACCCCCGGGGGCACCGCCACAGGCGGCGACTATAACAACAGCAATGTGAGGAAGGCATGATTAATCCAACCTTGTCCCGTGTCACACAGCGCATCATCGACCGTTCCCAGGCCAGCCGCGCCGCCTATCTGGCGCGTATCGAGGCGGCCCGCGCCCAAACCGTCCACCGCGCGCAGCTGGCCTGCGGCAACCTGGCCCACGGCTTCGCCGCCTGTCAGCCCGATGACAAGGCGTCGCTGAAAAACATGGTGCGCAGCGATATCGCCATCATCACCGCCTACAACGACATGCTGTCGGCCCACCAGCCGTACGAACACTACCCGCAGCGGCTGAAGCAGGCGCTGAAGGCGGTCGGCGCCGTGGGCCAGGTGGCCGGCGGCGTGCCGGCGATGTGCGACGGCGTGACGCAGGGGCAGGACGGCATGGAGCTGTCGTTGATGAGCCGCGACGTGATCGCCATGTCGGCCGCCGTCGGCCTGTCGCACAATATGTTCGACGGCGCGCTGTTCCTCGGCATCTGCGACAAGATCGTACCGGGGCTGGTGATGGCCGCCCTCTCCTTCGGCCACCTGCCCGCGCTGTTCGTGCCGGCCGGCCCGATGAGCAGCGGCCTGCCGAACAAGGAAAAGGTGCGCGTACGCCAGCTGTACGCCGAAGGCAAGGCTGACCGCCTGGCGCTGCTGGAGGCCGAGGCCGCCTCTTATCACGGCATCGGCACCTGCACCTTCTACGGCACCGCCAACACCAACCAGATGGTGATGGAAGTGATGGGCCTGCATCTGCCGGGCGCCTCCTTCGTCCATCCTGACACGCCGCTGCGCGACGCGCTGAACGACGCCGCCGCGCGCCAGGTGACCCGACTGACCGATACCGCCGGCAACTACCTGCCGATCGGCCGCCTGGTGGACGAGAAAGTGGTGGTGAACGGCATCGTCTCGCTGCTGGCCACCGGCGGCTCCACCAACCTGACCATGCATCTGGTGGCGATGGCGCGCGCGGCGGGCATCATCATCACCTGGGACGATTTCTCGGAGCTGTCGGAGGCGGTACCGCTGCTGTGCCGCATCTATCCGAACGGCCCGGCCGACATCAACCAGTTCCAGGCCGCCGGCGGCGTGCCGCTGGTGGTGCGAGAGCTGCTGCAACACGGGCTGCTGCACGAAGACGTGCATACCGTGGCCGGTTTCGGCCTGCGCCGCTACACCCAGGAACCGTGGCTGGATAACGGCCAACTGGTGTGGCGCGAAGGCGTGGCCGGCTCGCTCGACGCCAGCGTGATCGCCAGCGTCACTCAGCCGTTTGAACATCACGGCGGCACCAAAGTGATGGCCGGCAACCTGGGCCGCGCGGTGATGAAAACCTCGGCGGTGCCCGCCGACAACCAGATCATCGAAGCGCCGGCGGTAGTGTTCGACAGCCAGCACGACATCGTGCCGGCGTTCGAAGCCGGCAAGCTGGATCGCGATTGTGTGGTGGTGGTGCGTTTCCAGGGGCCGCAGGCCAACGGCATGCCCGAGCTGCACAAGCTGATGCCGCCGCTGGGCGTGCTGATGGATCGCGGCTTCAAAGTGGCGCTGGTGACCGACGGCCGCCTGTCCGGCGCCTCCGGCAAGGTGCCTTCCGCCATCCACGTCACCCCGGAAGCCTATACCGGCGGCCTGCTGGCGAAAGTGCGCGACGGCGATCCGATCCGCGTCAACGGCCGCAGCGGCGAGCTGCAGGTGCTGGTCGACGCCGACGAACTGGCCCGGCGCACGCCATGCCAACCCGATCTGAGCGCGGAACACATCGGCTGCGGCCGCGAGCTGTTCGGCGCGCTGCGCAGCCAGCTGTCCGGCGCCGAACAGGGCGCCTGCTGCATCAAATTTTAATCGATAGCCTGGCCGCATCGCCGCCTGGCGGCGGCCACAGAGGAGAACGTCAGCATGAACAAGTGGACAACAAGCGCCGAGCAGATCCTGACGGCGGGGCCGGTGGTGCCGGTCATCGTGATCAACAAGCTGGAATATGCGGTGCCGCTGGCGAAAGCGCTAGTCGCCGGCGGTGTGCGGGTGCTGGAGGTGACGCTGCGCACCGCCTGCGCCATGGACGCCATTCGCGCCATCGCCCAAGAGGTGCCGGAAGCGATCATCGGCGCCGGTACGGTGATCAATCCGCAGCAGTTGCGGGAAGTGACCGAAGCCGGCGCGCAGTTCGCCATCAGCCCAGGCCTGACCGACGAGCTGCTTAAGGCCGCCACCGCCGGTTCCATTCCCTTGATCCCGGGCATCAGCACCGTTTCCGAACTGATGCAGGGCATGGATTACGGCCTGCGCGAGTTTAAATTCTTCCCGGCGGAAGCCAACGGCGGCGTAAAAGCGCTGCAGGCGATCGGCGGCCCGTTCCCGCAGGTGCGCTTCTGCCCGACCGGCGGCATCTCACCGGACAACTACCGCAGCTATCTGGCGCTGAAAAGCGTGCTGTGCATCGGCGGCTCCTGGCTGGTGCCGGCGGACGCGCTCGAAAGCGGCGACTACGCGCGCATTACCGAACTGGCGCGCGCCGCCGTCGCGGGCGCTCAAGCCTGATTTACATCGCAGCGGTGGCAGCCGGCAGCGCCGCCCCGCTGCGCTGGCTGAACCGCTGCTTCTTGCGATAAGCGAATACGTCTTCCACATGCCCTTCGCGGATGCGCTGCTGCAACCCGCGCCAATACTCCGCGGTAAACAGATCGCTGTGCAGCTCTTCAAACATCTGCCGAATGCGCCGATCGCCGCACAGAAAGTGGCGGAACTCTTCCGGGAACACGTCGTTGGGCGCGATGCTGTACCACGGCTCGCTGGCCAGTTCATCTTCCGGATAACGCGGCGGCGGGATATCGCGGAAGTTGACCTCGGTCATGTAGCAAATCTCGTCGTAGTCGTAGAACACTACCCGCCCGTGGCGCGTCACGCCAAAGTTCTTGAACAGCATGTCGCCGGGGAAGATATTGGCGGCGGCCAGCTGTTTGATGGCATTGCCGTACTCTTCAATCGCATCGCGCATCTGCTGGTCGTTGGCCTGCTCCAGATACAGATTCAGCGGGGTCATGCGCCGTTCCATATACAGGTGCTTAATCACGATGCGATCGCCAAGATCTTCCAGTTTGTCCGGCACTTCGCGCCGCAGCTCGGCCAGCAGTTCCGGGCTGAGGCGCGCCTTGTCGACGACGAAATTCTCGTACTCCTGGGTATCCGCCATGCGCCCGACGCGATCGTGCTCTTTCACCAGCTGATAGCAAGCCATCACCTGCGCCTGCGTCACCTCTTTTTGCGGGGCGAATTCGTCTTTGATCACTTTAAACACCCGATCGAAGGACGGCAGGGTAAAAACCAGCATCACCATGCCCTTCACCCCCGGCGCGATGATGAACTGCTCCTGCGAGTGCGCCATAAAAGTCAGGTATTCGCGGTAGCATTCGGTTTTGCCGTGCTTCTGGCAACCGATCGCCATGTACAGCTCGGCGGTGGTCTTGCCCGGCAGGATCTCGCGCAGCCACTCCACCATCGCCGCCGGCAGCGGCGCGTAGACCATGAAATAAGAGCGGGCGAAACCGAAGACGATGCTGGCCTCGGCCCTGCCGGTCAGGCAGGCGTCGATAAACAGCGCGCCCGATTCGCTGTGGTGGATCGGCAACAGGAACGGGTAAACGCCGTCGGCCAGGCGCAACTTGCCGACCAGCCAGGCGGCCTTGTTGCGATAGAACAGCTCGTTGGCGATCTGGAAGGTCGCCCCCGTCAGTTGCTGTGGGCTGAAGGCGCGCTGCAGCGCCTGAGTGATGTAGCGAATATCGCGCGTCAGATCCTCCCACGGCAGCCGCAGCGGCAGATCGCTCAGCACGCTGCGCAGCATCGCCGGCAGATCGCCATTGGCGGTAAAATCGCGCGCCAGCGGACGCGGAATGTCGCGAAAGCGCCGTTCCGGCTGCGAACTGAAGACGAACAGCTTGTCCGGCGTCAGATCGCGATGCTTGAACAACCGGCAATAGACCGAGTTGAAGAAGCTTTCGGCGATCTCAAAACGCGGGTAGTCCGGCAGCAGGTCGATATAGACCGCTTTGACCCGGCTGGGGAAGTCGGCGTCGAAATATTTCTGCCCGGTGATGCATTTGAGCTGCTCCACCACCAGGCCGACGTGATGGTCGTACAGATGGATGCGCTTTTTCATCGCCTGCTGCACCGCCGGCCAATCCGCCTGCTCAAAGCGCTGCTGCGCGCCGGCGGTCACTTCCAGAAAGCGGCCGTACTGCGCATCGAAGCCCTGCAGGATCGTCTGAGCGATCAACAACTCCAGTTTTGCCGCCATCCTTACCCCCCGCCAGAAAAAGAAGCCTGCGCATGCAGGCTCCGGGTGAAACGTCTTCAAGCTTGCCGCATCAGAACTGCTGTTCTTCCGTCGAACCGGTCAGCGCGGTGACCGAAGAGGCGCCGCCCTGAATGATGGTGGTGACCTTGTCGAAGTAGCCGGTGCCCACCTCTTGCTGGTGCGACGCGAAGGTGTAACCGCGCTCTACCGCGGCGAACTCCGCCTGCTGCACCTTCTCGACGTAGTGTTTCATCCCTTCACCCTGCGCATAGGCGTGCGCCAGGTCGAACATGTTGAACCACATGCTGTGGATGCCCGCCAGCGTGATGAACTGATACTTGTAGCCCATGTCCGACAGCGCCTGCTGGAAGCGGGCGATGGTCTGGTCGTCGAGGTTCTTCTTCCAGTTGAACGACGGCGAGCAGTTGTAGGCCAGCAGCTTGCCTGGGTATTTGGCGTGGATGGCGTCTGCGAAGCGCTGGGCGGCATCCAGATCCGGCGTTGAGGTTTCGCACCACACCATATCGGCGTAAGGGGCATAAGCCAGACCGCGGCTGATCGCCTGTTCGACGCCGGCATGGGTACGGAAGAAGCCTTCCGCCGTACGCTCGCCGGTGACGAAGGCGCTGTCATACGGATCGCAGTCAGAGGTCAGCAGGTCGGCCGCATCGGCGTCGGTACGGGCGATCACCAGCGTCGGCACGCCGAGCACGTCGGCCGCCAGGCGCGCGGCGACCAGTTTCTGGATCGCTTCTTGCGTCGGCACCAGCACTTTGCCGCCCATATGGCCGCATTTCTTCACCGCCGCCAGCTGATCTTCGAAGTGCACCCCGGCGGCCCCGGCGGTAATCATCGCTTTCATCAGCTCAAAGGCGTTCAACACGCCGCCGAAGCCGGCTTCCGCATCGGCGACGATCGGCAGGAAATAATCGGTGTACCCTTTGCTGCCCGGCTCAATCTGGTTCGCCCATTGGATCTGATCGGCGCGGCGGAAGGTGTTGTTGATGCGCTCGACCACCTTCGGCACCGAGTCCACCGGATACAGCGATTGGTCAGGGTACATGGCCGCCGCGCTGTTGGCGTCGGCCGCCACCTGCCAACCGGACAGGTAGATGGCCTCGACGCCGGCTTTGGCCTGCTGCAGCGCCTGGCCGCCGGTGAGCGCGCCCAGGCAGTTCACGTAGCCTTTGCGCGCCTTGCCGTTCAGCAACGCCCACAGTTTGGCGGCGCCGTTTTGCGCCAGGGTGCATTCCGGGTTGACCGAACCGCGCAGGTTGATCACGTCTTCAGCGCTGTAAGGGCGGGTAATGCCTTCCCAACGGGCCGATTTCCATTCCTGTTCCAGCTGCTGGATCTGTTGAGAGCGAGAGGTAGACATAATTTTTATCCTTTCAGTCATGTAGGGTTGATTGGGAAAGTTCAGGCCAGCAGCGCATAGCCGGGCAACGTCAGGAAATCGATTAATTCATCTTGCGTGGTGATGCGCTCCATCAGGCGCGCCGCCTCTTCGAACCGGCCGGCGTTAAAGCGCGCTTCCCCTACTTCTTCACGCACCACCAACATCTCTTCTTGCAACATCTGGCGGAACAGCGCCTTGGTGACCGGGCGCCCGTCGTTCAGGCTCTTCTCGTGGTGGATCCACTGCCAGATAGAGGTACGGGAGATCTCCGCCGTCGCGGCATCTTCCATCAACCCATAGATAGGCACGCAGCCGTTGCCGGAGATCCAGGCCTCGATGTACTGCACCGCCACGCGGATATTGGCGCGCATCCCCGCTTCGGTGCGTTCGCCGTCGCATGGCTCCAGCAGCTGCGCGGCGCTGATTGGCGCATCCTGCTCACGCATCACGTCCAGCTGGTTCTGGCGATCGCCCAATGCGTTGCCGAACACCTCCATCACCGTGTCCGCCAGCCCCGGGTGCGCCACCCAGGTGCCGTCGTGGCCATTGTTGGCCTCCAACTCTTTGTCCGCCCGCACCTTGTTCAGCACCCAGGCGTTTTTCTCAGCGTCTTTGCTCGGGATAAACGCCGCCATGCCGCCCATGGCGAAGGCGCCGCGCTTATGACAGGTTCTGATCAACAGGCGTGAATAGGCGCTGAGGAAAGGTTTCTCCATGGTCACCGACTGACGATCCGGCAGCACGCGATCGCCGTGATTCTTCAGCGTTTTGATGTAGCTGAAGATGTAATCCCAGCGGCCGCAGTTCAGGCCAACGATGTGATCGCGCAGGTGATAGAGGATCTCGTCCATCTGGAACACCGCCGGCAGGGTTTCGATCAACACCGTCGCCTTGATGGTGCCGCGCGGCAGATCGAATCGATCCTCGGTAAAGCTGAAGACATCGCTCCACCAGGCCGCTTCTTCCCAGGACTGGGTTTTCGGCAGGTAGAAATACGGGCCGCTGCCCTTAGCCAACAGCTGGCGATAGTTGTGATAAAAATACAGCGCGAAATCGAACAGGCCGCCGGGAATGGCTTCATCACGCCACAGCACGTGTTTTTCCGGCAAATGCAGGCCGCGCACGCGAGCGATCAACACCGCCGGATTCGGTTTCAGCTGGTAGATTTTGCCGGCTTCATTGGTGTAGGAGATGGTGCCGTTAACCGCATCGTGCAGGTTGATTTGACCGTCGATGACTTTATCCCAGCTTGGCGCCAGGGAGTCTTCGAAGTCCGCCATAAACACTTTTACGTTGGCGTTAAGCGCATTGATCACCATCTTGCGTTCTACCGGCCCGGTGATCTCGACCCGGCGATCGCGCAGGTCTTGCGGAATGCCGCGGATCTGCCAGTCGCCTTCACGAATGGAATTGGTTTCCGAAATAAATCCAGGCAGCTCGCCGCGATCGATATTTTGCTGCCAGCGGGCACGCGCCGCCAGCAGCTCATTGCGCCGCGGCGTGAATTTCCCCACCAGTTCCGCCAGGAATTCAACCGCTTCATCCGTTAATACCTGGCGCTCCGCAGCGGCGAAACCCTGGGTAAACCTTAACTCCGTGCCTGCTATCTGTTGCGTCATGACCTTGCTCCTTCCCATCATTGCGCCCGAGCGAACGGCGCATTTTCATCAGAAATCACTGTGGATCAGGGCGGATGAAACGATCCCAAACTGGTCAGATCTCATCCCGATAGCTCTAAGAATACTCAACAAAAAATAAAAATCAAAAACCATTTCCATTTTATTATTAAATATTTTATTAACACTTTATTATCAATTGGTTAGAACAAATAACATAACCAACGGGTAAGGAAATCGGTTCCAATAGAATCGCAAAGACAGGCTAACGCGCTGTTGGCCAATGGTTTTTTAGGAAAAGTGGCGGGTAAAAAGAGGATCGTACAGAGGATCAACAGCGCGGCGGCCTCGATTCAGCCGCCGGCAGGCAGAAAAGATCAGTCGAGAGTCGGATTCATATGGCGCAGATCGTAAGGCGTGATCTGGTAGACGTAATAGTTGAGCCAATTGGAGAACAGCAGGTGGCCATGGCTGCGCCAGGTGGCTTTCGGTGTCAGTGCGGGGTTGTCATCGGGGAAGTAGTTGAGCGGTACGGCAGGATCGAGGCCAGCTTCGTTGTCGCGACAATACTCCCCGGCCAGGGTCAGGGCATCATACTCAGGATGGCCGGTGACAAATGCCAGGCGCTTATCCCTGCTGGCGAACAGGTAGGCGCCGGCCTGCTCGGATTCGGCCAGAATATCCAGGTCGGTATATTGGCGAATCACCTCGGTCGGGAAATCGGCATAGCGTGAATGCGGCGCCAGGAAGCTTTCGTCGAAGCCGCGCGTCAGCAACGCATGCTGCTGCAGCGTTTGGTGCGGATAAACGCCGGAGAGCTTCACTTCGCGCGTCATCTTGGGAATGCCGTACAGGATATTCAACGCCGCTTGTACCGCCCAGCACACGAACAGCGTAGAGGTGACATGGTTTTTGGCCCAGTCAATGACCCGTTCGATCTGCGGCCAGTAGGCAACATCGCAGAAATCAACCAGCCCCAGCGGCGCGCCGGTGACAATCAGGCCATCGAAGTTCTCATTCTGGATATCCTCGAAGTCGCAGTAGAAGTTGTTCAGATGCTCGGCCGGCGTGTTCTTCGATTCGCGGCTGTCGATGCGCAGCAGCTGGATATCAATCTGCAGCGGCGAGTTGGACAACAGACGCAGAAACTGGTTTTCCGTTTCGATCTTCTTTGGCATCAGGTTGAGGATCAACACTTTCAGTGGCCTGATTTCCTGTGTTTTTGCCCGCGAGGATGTCATCACGAAGACATTCTCACCGCGCAAGAAATTGACCGCAGGTAACTCATCAGGAACACGAATCGGCATTGCTTAACCCTCACATATCCATTTATACGTTTAGACTTCTAGATGCCCGAAGATAGCGTTTTTTTCCGTCGCTGTCGAGCATTCAGCGGAAAGGTGAAAATGTTTCATTGCACGAGGATCGCCAGGATATCGGCGCGGGAGATGAGAAGCCCTAAAAGCAAAAAGGCCATCCTTTCGGATGGCCTCTTGGCTTATTTGATGCTTGGCAGTGTCCTACTCTCGCATGGGGAGACCCCA
>NZ_JVEL01000555.1:28619-28738 GCF_001076875.1 Serratia sp. 506_PEND | reverse complement strand
TTTTAAAGCTTTTTTTCGATGACGTCTTTAAGTGGCCGGCACTCAAGGCTGAGATCAGCAAACTTCTGTTTCAAATGTCGACTCTCATCCTCAAGGACTTTGATTTTTTTAATATCGGC
>NZ_JVEL01000555.1:0-28519 GCF_001076875.1 Serratia sp. 506_PEND | reverse complement strand
CGCCTTCCAGTTGTAGTAGTTGGTTTCCGAAATAGCGGCCTCACGGCACACATCCTTGACGGTACGTCTGGCTTCGACGGACTTCAGAACGGCGCTGATCTGGTGTTCAGTGAATCGGGCTTTACGCATAACGATCTCCTCAGGGGGACATAATCAGTATGTGGGAAGATCTCTAAAAGTGAATGGGCCGTTTTGCCGGGATGCTTACAATCCGTGAATCGACGGAGCACAGTGATGGGAATGCTAGTATGTCCGATCAATAGCGCCTGCAAAATATCTGTCAAAGTCAAAAACTTGATAACGTAAAAAACGTCTATGGCCGGTTTTTTTACGTCTATAGCCCTGACTTAGCACCAAAACGTGAAGGGTAGTGAAGAGAGTAGATACGCGTGTTAACCAAGTAATGCAATGAATATAAACAGAAAAGTTACATGATGAAGAGTGTGCACACTTTTGGGATAAATCTTTTTCTTTGGAAAGCGAGGACAAACGAAAGCGAGATTGTGTAGGTTTTATACTCGTATACTAGTGTGACTTATTTGTATAGTTATATGTATATTAAACCTTGATTTTTAATATTTATATCATATTTATCAGTTGATTAATTCTGATTTAGTACTCCTGTGATCTTCCGCCAATCATCGTCTCCCTTGCTCTTCTGTGTTAGCCGAGTTTTGCAACTTACATGACCGTCCATCTGAATGGATATGAGATCTTGCAGCCAGACAATGAGATTGTCCGGCTGCGCGAGGGATTATTACGGCTACTTATTGAATAGGTGCGTGCCGATGGATAAACAGCCGCTGAGTAAAAAAATGGATGACAGAATAGAAATGTAAATGAGTGACTTCATTCAGGCCTCTGACGGTTAGAAAAGCGAAACGCAGCCGGATAACGCAAGCGTTGATGATAGGGTTAAAAGGTAATAGGCAATCTTTAGAAACATAAACTCATCCTGTTTTTGCGGTATCGACTCTCGGTTTGATAACGTCTGATTCATTTTGCAGAAAATTAACAACTGCTTATTTAATCCGACTATCCGGGTCTGGAAGACCGGGGTGTTTTCACTTTGGCGCCATGTTGAGCGTTTCTTTGCAGTGGATTGACAGTGGGTTGATGATTTTTTGGCATGCTTTCCTTTTGGTTAATAAACCATTCAAGACAGTTAATCTGTAATGAGGAAGGCCTCGTGAAAACCATGTCGTTAATTGTTTTATTGGCATCAATATTCATCACCGCGATTCATTGCCATGAAAGGCTATGCTTCGGCATTCAAAGCGGTATTGGCATACTCGGCAACGGAGCAAGTGCAATAACCTGTGATTTCAAGTCGTGCTCTTCTCATGATGTACCGCAATGCGTTAATGCCCCCAAGTTTTATATATTTAAACCTTTACTAAAACGTTTTAAAATCGCGTTAAAATCCCAGTTTTTAACTTCATCAGTTACATTTTCCTGAATTGTTGGTTGAAGAGTAATGAAACTTTAATTACAGCAAGCTGTTGAGTGAGGGATCTTTAAAGTCCCATTACTCTTCTGAACGTCACTTTGCAGCTTCAGGTTTTTTGTACTGGCTTAGAATGTATAACTTATTGCCACGACGCCGCTTGTTCCCTCCTTTTGTTTAACGATAGGGCTATTGGCGGCGTTATCCCCGAGCCAGGTATGGTTGATGCCAAACCATCCGCCCCAGTTTTCGTTAAACTGATGCGCCCACGTCAGGCTCACGTCGGTGCCGTAATAGCCGCCTGCGCTGTTATAGCGGGAGTAACCTGAGTTTGCGCTTTGCGTACTGTTGACCCCGTACCAGGTGTTCATATAACGAGAGTCTGCAAATAATGCGCTGATTTTAAACGCCACGGTATCCTCTTCATCCAGAATAGGAATGAAATCGACGGAGGTCGCGTAAGATATCCCTTGGCCATCACTCAGCGGCAGAGTGGCTTTCCCTTCCAACACCAGCCAGGGCGTTACCGCCCATCCTAAGGTTAGGCCCGTATTAACAGTTGCCGAGACATCTCCCATGCCTTTCAGCGCGTCTGAGCCTTTACGCCAACCTGAATCTTCATCGGTTCGCCCAGAATCATAGCCTATCGTTGGAATGAAATATAAACCGTTTTCGCTTTGAAAACGAAAACCAGCACCATTCATTGAATCGACAAAGAAATTATCTTGTTGGTAATGAAATTGCGGTGCGGCTCCCCAGGTTTGCTTATTTGAACCGCTGTATTTTGGCGATGATACCGCACCAAAACTTACGGTAAATGCCGTTCCACTTTTATCGTTATCACTTGCATAGCTGGGGGAAATGCTGGATATTATCAGCAGAACCAACGTATTTTTAAGCATTTTACTTTCTAACATTATGAGCCTCTTTATTATGTGTGTCGGTATGATAAGACTGTTCACGCAAGGCGGAGTATGCCGATGATTTGTCAATTAACCGTCAATTAATAATCAATAAATAACCAAGAACCTTCAGGTGGGATGATATGCAAAATAAACGAGTTTTAGTCATTGAAGATGATATCGATGCGGCAAATGTGCTGGAGGCCTATCTTAGGCGTGAGGGTTATCATGTCGCAGTGGTGGGAAATGGATTGATTGGTTTAAATACGGCGTTAAGCTGGAAGCCCGACCTCATATTATTAGATGTTATGTTGCCTGATATGAACGGCACTGAGATATTGGCGTCTCTCAGGCGCAAGGTGAATACGCCGGTTATCATGATCACGGCGATGGGGGAGCCTCATGATAAAATAGGCGCGCTTCGCTATGGTGCGGATGATTATATTGTTAAACCCTATAACCCCGGCGAAGTTATGGCACGCGTGCAGGCAGTGTTAAGGCGAAGCGGCGGGAATCAGCTGATAGGCGAAGAAATATTGCGTTGGGAACGGCTCGAACTGGATCTCGCTAATATGGTGGCGAGGGTGGCAACGGGCGAGAGCGGCGCTCTCTCGCTGGATTTAACATTAACCGAGTTTTCCATTCTCAGCACGTTGATGAAAGCTTCAACGAGGCCGCTAAGCCGCCAGCTTTTGCTTGAAAAATGTTTACCTGAGAGTGATGCGCTCGAAAGAGTGGTGGATACACATGTTTATAATTTAAGACGAAAACTTGAAGCGGCAGGCGTTGATAACGTGATCTTTAACGTGCGCGGCGTTGGCTATCGGTTTTGCAAATCATGAAGAGCAAAAATAAGTCTCTTTTGTTTTGGGTGTCTGTTCGCATCGTCATTGTCGCCATCGTGACGCTTTTTACCATTATTCTTGCAATGTGGGGTATTTTTGCTGCCCAGTACTTTTATGTCATTCATGAAATGCCGGCATCTGTTTACGAGAGATTCTTGATGCTGCGAGAAAATCCGAATCTGGATATAGATGCGTTCCATGAGATCGTCGATACATATTGGGGACTGGATTACAGCACGCCTTCGCTGACTTCTTTAAATTGGGGGTGGCTGCTTATTTTTCTGATCGTTGTCGTTCCATTGATAACGTTGATGTGCGTGCGCATCGCACGTCCTCTTACCGCCCAATTTCGCAATCTCACCGACGTTGCGGAAATTGTGGCTCAGGGGAATTTTAAGCAACAAGCCGAGCTGGTTCAGGCGTGTCCTGATGAAATTATAAGATTCTCAATAAATTTCAATGAAATGGTTAACAAGCTCGCTTTGTACGAACGTGAGATAAAGGCGTCGCATGTCGCTTTGGCTCATGAGCTGCGTTCACCGTTGACCGGGGCTATGGGCCGTCTTCAAGGCATGATAGACGACGTTTTTCCTGCGAGTCAGGCACAGCTGAATATGGTCATGACGCAATTAAAAAATCTGAGTTACCTTACCGAAGATCTGTATTTCCTCTCCCTGGCCAGTGCGGGCCAACTGAAGTTGAGTAAAAACGTTTTCACTATCAACAACGTGTTAAAGGAAAGAGTGGCATGGCTCAAGCCTCAATTGGAGGCAGCGGGCATGTCCATTTCCATCAAGGAGAGCGGGCAGTTTGATTTTATTGGGGATGAATTCAGGGTAGGTCAGGTATTCAGTATACTTATCGAAAATATGCTTCGTTATTGTAGCCAGGGCGATCGAATGCGCATTTGTCTCGAACGGACAACGCAGGAAATCGTGTTGGCTTTTCAAGATACGGGGCCTGGCGTTGCACAGGATTATTTGCCGCAGATGTTTGAGCGTTTCACTCGCGGTGAAACATCCCGCGCGCGCGATTCCGGCGGCAGCGGGCTCGGGCTCTCCATTGCGAAGGCGATTTGCGTTGCCCATCACGGAACGATAACAGCCAGTCTGCCGGCCGGCAAAGGGCTGTTAATCACCATAAACTTGCCCCTGCCGGCGCAGGGCGCGGCTCACCTCTAGCGAGGCTTCTGGCGGCAGTGCCGCAATACGCTGCAGGAGGCATTATGGGCGGCGAAGCCCCTCACTCCCGCTGCAAAAAGAACTGCTTGATGGTCTGCCGCAGCCAGCGATGCGCCGGATCGCGATCCAGGCGCGGGTGCCAGGCCTGTACGATAAACACCGATTCCAGCTCGAGCGGCAGCTCGATCTCCGCCAACGGCAGGTGGATGTTGCTCACCCCTTGCAGCACATGGCGCGGCAGCGGCAGGATAAAGTCCGATTTCATGGTCAGCATCATCGCCGAATGGAAGCCCGGCAGGGTCAGGGCGACGTTGCGCTGCAGGCCGAGATCGCGCAGCGCGTCGTCGATCGGCCCCTGCGTGCGCCCGCGGCGGGAGACGCTGATATGCGGGTAATGGGTCAGGGTTTCGGGCGTTACCCGGCCAATGATTGGGTGCCCAGGGCGCACCAGCGCCTGAAAGGTGCTGGTGAACAGGCTCTGCGTCTTGATTTCCGGATGCCAGTCGCGTGAGGAACCGATCACCAGATCCACCTTGCCGCTGCGCAGCGCGTCATCCTCGCCGTCGCTTTCAGCGATAAACTTCAGGCCGCTTAACGGCGCCATGTCCCGCAGCGTCTCCAGCAAGCCGCCCGCCAGCGCGCCGATAAAAATGTCGTTGGCGCGAATGGTGAAGGTTCGGGTCAGCTTGCCGGGTTCGAACGCATCATTCGGTGCGATCAGCGCGGCGGCCTGCTCGATGATCTCGCCGAGCTGGCGTTTCAACTCCAGCGCGCGCGGCGTCGGCACCAGATGCTTGCCGGCCCTGACCATGATCGGATCGTCGAACTGCCGGCGGATGCGCCCCAGAATGCGGCTCATCGCCGGCGCGCTCAGATTCATCTTTTCGGCGGCGCCGCTCACGCTCCCTTCTTCCAGCAGCAGATTCAGCGCATAGATCAGGTTGAAATCAATTTTTTGCGGCATGGACTCTCCGGCGGTGGCGCGCTCAATGGATTGCGTTTTGTGCAACTAGTTAATTACATCATTTCATTTTAAACAATCGAAATAAGTCCGGATACTGCCCACGACAACAAAGATTGAGGCTGAAACAGCAGGAGTGGGGAATGGTTGAGGTGTCTGTTACGCCGCACCACAAAAATCGATGGCTCGCCAGCGCCGGTGAAATCAACGGCCGCACCTGGCTGGGGCTGTTCGGCGTGTTTTTGGCGGTGATGGCCAGCGGCGTGGGGGAAAACGCCAGCAAGTTCGCGCTGGCGGATATACAGGGCGGCATGCTGCTGAGCTTCGATGCCGGCAGTTGGCTGACCACCTGTTACGTCACCGGCTTTGTGATCGGTTCCGGGTTCACGCCCTGTTTTTGGCCAACCTTTTCGCTGCGCCGGGTGGCGTTGACGATGTGCGGCCTTTACCTGGCCGGTGGGCTGCTGACGCCCTGGTTGGGAGAACAGTATGGCGTGCTGCTGGCGGTGCGCAGCCTGCAGGGCTTCGCCGGCGGCGCGTTGCCGCCGATGCTGATGACGGTGGTGCTGCGTTTTATGCCGCCGCTGATCAAGGTGCTGGGGCTGGGCGCCTACGGCTGGGTCTCGGCCTGGAGCGCTACGCTGGGCGCCACCGCTGCCGCCTTTGCCTTTCACTGGGGTTGGAGCGGGTACTTCTACTGGAACCTGCCGCTGATGGCGATCGCCGCTGTGTGTATCGGCTACGGTCTGCCGCAGGATCCGTTGCGCCTGGAGCGCCTGCGGCAGTTCAACTGGCGCGGTCTGCTGCTCGGCGGCATGGCGCTCGGCATGCTGACGATGGGCATCTCACAGGGGGAGCGCCTCGACTGGCTGAACTCACCGCTGATCTACGTTTTATTGTTGGGCGGCATCGGGTTATTGGCATTATTTCTGATTAACGAATGGTATCACCCGCTGCCTTTTTTCAATTTGCAGCTATTAAGCAAAAAGAATTTGTCCTTCTCCTTAATTACGCTGGGTGGCGTGCTGTTAATTATGGTGTCGCTGGTCAATATTACGTCGGGATATTTATCCGCGATTCAGGGCTATCGTCAGGAACAAACTTCCGACTTAATGCTGTGGGTGGCGTTGCCGCAATTAATTACGCTGCCGATTGTCGCCATTATTTGCAATACGCCGCGGGTGGATTGCCGCTGGGTGCTGGCGATCAGCCTGCTGTTGATGGCCACCGCCTGCGTGCTGGCCGCCCAGCTGACGCCGGAATGGAACGGCGATACGTTTCGCGTCATCGCGCTGTTGCAGGCGGTCGCGCAACCGATGGCGATCATCCCCCTGCTGATGCAGGCGACCGGCGGACTGTTGCCGACCGACGGGCCGTTTGCGGCGGCCTGGTTCAACGCGGTGAAGGGTTTCGCCGCCACCGCGGCCGGCGGCGCCATCGCGCTGCTCAGCCGACAGCGCGGGGACTATCACGCCGGCACGATTGCCGACGGCTTCGGCTCGGCCTACAGCCGCGCATCGGGATCGGCGGAGCAGCTGGCGCAGCTTGCCGCCCGGCAGGGCCACGTGCTGGCCAGCGCCGATCTTTATTTGTTGGTTGCCGGCCTGGCGTTATTACTGACCGCGCTGATTTTAGTTATGCCGACCCGTATTTATCCGCCGCGTTCGGTCGCCGCCTGACATTTTATCATCAGAAATAAATATTAAGTGGAGTCACTTTTATGGCTAACAAGAAAGTCGCCGTCGCCGTATTGGCGGTTGCCGTCATTACGCTGGGGTTAATAATGAATAAGTTCTTTATTAAAGAGACACAGCAGAATACCAATGATGCCTATATTCGCGCCGATATCTCGCGTATTTCTCCGCAGATTGCCGGTGAAATTGCGCAGGTGTTGGTCAGAGACAACCAGTGGGTCAAACAAGGGGAATTGCTGGCGGTGATCGACCCGCGTGAATTCAACGTCGCGCTGGCGCAGGCGACGGCGCAGGAGCAATCCGCCCGCGCCCGGCAGGACGACGCCAGGGCCAACCTCACCCGGCAGAGCGCGCTGATCGCCGCCGCGCTGGCGGAGCGACAGGCGGCGCAGGCGGAGCTGGCGTTTGCGCGCCAGGAGCAGAACCGCTACCAGAGAATGGCCAGCAGCGGCGCGGGGTCGCAGCAGGCGGCGCAGCAGGCGACAACGCGAGTGCACACGCTTTCCGCCAATGTGGCGCAGGCGGAGGCGACGCTCAAAGCGGCGCGAAACATGGAGCAGGTGCTGCAAGCCAAGCTGGCGGACAGCGACGCCGAGCTGATGCTGGCGCAGGCGAAGAAAGCGATGGCCGAACTGAATCTGTCTTACACCCGCATCACCGCGCCGATCGGCGGCGTGATCGGCAAGAAAAGCCTGCGGGTCGGGGAGTTCGTCAAACCGGGCGATGCGCTGCTGGCCATCGTGCCGCAGGACAAGCTGTACATCATCGCCAACTACCAGGAAACCCAGTTGGAAAACATTGCGCACGGGCAGTCGGTAGACATCCATATCGATACCTTTCCCGGCCAAACGCTGAAAGGGCAGGTGGACAGCATCGCGCCGGCTTCCGGCGTCAGCTTCGCGGCCGTGGCGCCGGAGAACGCCACCGGCAACTTCACCAAGTTCGTGCAGCGCATCCCGGTGAAAATTGTATTTGATATCAACAAAGAGCACGCCGCTTTGTTGAGCGCCCTGCGCGTCGGCATGTCTGCGGACGTCAGCATCAATACGCTGGACGGGGGCCTGCAATGAACAGAGCCGTGATCCCGCTGCTGTTGATGGCACTGAGCGGCTGCCGGGCGGTAGGGCCGGACTACGCTCGGCCGCAGAGCGCGCTGCCCGAGAGCTGGGGTGAGCAGGCCGGCGGCGGGGCGCTGCCGGTGGCCTGGTGGTCGATATTCAACGATGCGCCGCTGTCGCAGCTGGTGCAGCGCGTGGCGGCCGGCAACTTGGATCTGCAGCTCGCCACGGCGCGCATGCAGCAAAGCCGCGCCTTGCTGGGCGTGACGGAGGCGGCGCTGATGCCGGATCTGAGCCTGGACGGCGCCTATCAGCGCCAGCGCGCCACCTCGGTGGGCAGCATGGATCCGTCCGGCAACGGCGGAGAGGCGGATTATAACCTCTGGCGCGGCGGATTCAGCGCCACCTGGGAGCTGGACATGTGGGGCAAGCTGCGTCGCGCATCGGAAAGCGCGCGCGCCGGCTTCGCCGCTTCGCAGGAGAATCGGCGCGCGCTGCTGACGTCGGTGACGGCGGAGGTGGCGAGCGACTATCTGCGTCTGCGCGCCACGCAGCAGCAGCTGGCGGTGGCGCAGGAAAACCGCGCCACGGCGCTGCGCACGCTGCAGCTGACGCAAAGCCGTTATCAAAGCGGCGCGGGCAACGAACTTGATATCGATCAGGCGCAGGTGCAGTTGGCGCAGGTGGATGCCCTGCTGCCGACGCTGTTCGATAGGCAGGAACGCTTGATCAACGCCATCAGCCTGCTGTTGGGCGAGCGGCCTGGCGCGCTGAAAGCGATGTTGTCGCCGACGGGGCCGCTGCCGACGCTGGCGCGCGCGGTGCCGATGGGGGTGCCGTCGGATCTGGCGCTGCGCAGGCCGGATATTCGCGAAGCGGCGGCGCGTTTGCATCAGGCGACCGCCGAGATCGGCGTCGCCACCGCCGACTACTATCCGCGCATCACGCTGACCGGCAACGCGGGCTATCAGGCGCTGGCGCTGGCGGATATGGGCAGTTGGTCCACGCATACCTTCGCCATCGGCCCCGCCCTGTATCTGCCGCTGTTCGACGGGGGGAAAATCACCCAGCGGGTGCGCCTGAGCGAATACCGGCAACAGGAAATGGCCATCGCCTACCAGCAAACGGTGCTGCGCGCCTGGCACGAGATCGACGACGCGCTTTCCGGCTATCGCGCCCAGCAGCGCCGCCAGACACACCTGGCCGAGGCGCTGGCCGCCAACCGGCACGCGTTTGCGCTGGCGCGCGACAGCTATCTGAACGGCGCCAGCGATTTTATCCACGTTCTGAGCACGCAGCGTGCGCTGCTGGATCTGCAGTCCGCGCAAATTGTTTCAGAGGAGGAGACGGCGATCGCCGTGGTGAATATCTATCGAGCGCTGGGCGGCGGCTGGGAACACACCTACCCGTCTGCGGCGCCACAGGAGAAGGCTGATGCACAACACGCTGAATAAGATTGTCGACGAGATGCTGGAAAGGGACACCCGCCGCAAACGGGAGGCCCGGGTGAGCGCCGTGCGGCAAGTCACCGCTCGGATCCGCCGCATCACGTTGAGCGGCGACGATGTGGATAAGTTTATCGCCGATCCGCGCGCGCAGGAGCCGGCCAGTTGGGTCAAGATATTCTTCCCGTGGCGCGACACGCTGGCCGGGCGGGCCTACACCCTGAGCGGCATCGACAAACTCGCCCGCACCTTCGATATCGATATGGTGCTGCACGGCGAAGGCCCGGCGTCGAACTGGGCGCGCGACGCGATGCCGGGCGACAAGCTGGGGTTCGCCGGCCCTTGCTCCGGCGGCTTTCGGCTATTGCCGCAAACTCGCTGGCTGCTGTTGCTGGGTGATGAGACCGCGCTGCCCGCCATGCGCACCATTCTCGCCTCGCTCTCCGATCCGTTGCCGGTGCTGTGGTTCGCCGAAGTGGGCGATGCGCAGGAGATCCAGGACGTCGATTGCTCCTTTTTGCAGGTGAACAGCTGGCAAATCCGCACCCGACATTTCGACAGCGTGATGAACAGCCCGCTGGTGCAGGCCGTCAGCCATTGCGAGCTGCCGGCCGGCGAAGGGCAGGTGTGGCTGGCCTGTGAGCACCAGGTCGCCGCCTATCTGAAGGCGCGTTTTATCAACGAAATGGGCATCTCCCGCGCCGCCTTGTTTGCCAAAGGTTATTGGAAAAAGGGCGAAGCCAATTTCAAGGGCGCGATTTAACTCGGGCGAATGAGGATGGTTATGATTGAGAGAGTGTTATTGGCGGTGGATTGCTTTGAACATAGCGGCAACGCCCTGGAATTTATGGCGCGCCTGCAAGGCAGCATCGGCGGCGTGATCGTGCTGACGGTGGTGGACAATGCCTTCACGCTCAGCCGCAGCGGCCTGCGTTTCGACAGCGATGAGCGCGAGGAGTATCCCGCCGCCCAACGGGAAGAAGCGCTGGCGGAAAAGCAGGTCGGGCAGGTGACGCGGGCGCTGAAACAGCAGGGCTTCAATGCCCAGGGCTTGCTGGCCGCGGGGTCGCCCATCGAAGTGATCCCGGAACAGATGGCGCTGTTCAACTGCGATCTGTTGATCATCTCGCACCGCCACCTGTCTTCATTGGGGCGCTGGCTGAACGCTTCCGTCACGCGCGGCCTGCTGGATGAGATCGGTCAACCGGTATTGGTGATCCCGCGCTAAGCTATGGATAAGGGCAGCCGCATGCGGCTGCGCGCGTTCGGCGACGAAGGCCGCACATACCGGAGGTCAACATGCGAAGTCTGGAAGATCACCTTGCCGCTTATGCCGCCTATCACCGCGATGCGCGCAATATTGTCACGCACTTTATCGGCATCCCGCTGATCGTCGTCAGCCTGCTGACGCTGCTCTCCCGGCCGGCATGGGGCGCGGGATGGCTGCCGTTTTCGCCGGCCTGCGCGGCGGTTATCGTGTCGGCCCTCTATTACCTGCGGCTGAGCCTGCGTCTTGGCGTCATGATGCTGGCGTTGCTGCTGCTGTGCCTCGCGTTCGGCGCCTGGGTGGCGTCGCTGTCGACGGCGGCGTGGCTGAGCGTCGGCATCGGCGGCTTCGTCATCGGCTGGCTGTTTCAGTTTGTCGGGCATTTCTGGGAGGGACGAAAGCCGGCGTTTATGGACGACGTGACGGGCCTGATCATCGGTCCGTTGTTCGTGCTGGCGGAAGCCTGTTTCCTGGCCGGCGGGCTGCGCGCATTGCAGCGGAGCATCGAAATGCGCGCGGGCAAAGTGCGCAATGGGAGGGGATGAGGTGGCGTGGATTCCCACGGTGACGGCATGTCCGCTGCAGCAGGCTTTTATCCCGTTGCTGGAGGCGCTGACGGCAGGGCTGCCGCGCCAATTCCCGGCGCTCATCCACAGCATTTACCTCTACGGCAGCGTCGCGCGCGGCGAAGCCCTTCCCGGCGTGTCCGATCTGGACATCACGCTGTTGCTCATCAAGCCGGCCGATAGCGGGGCGTTGCAGCGCCTTGAGGCGTGGCGGCAAGCCTTTCAGCTGGAGCAGCGGATCGTGAGCAAGGTCGACGTTGACATCGGCAACGTTGATGAAGCGTTGGCACCGGAGCATCATGATTCCTGGGGATTTTGGCTGAAGCATCACTGCCGATGCCTGTGGGGCGAAGACCTGTCCGCCGCTTTTCCGCTGTTTCGGCCCGATCGGCGCATTGCGCTGGCGGTCAATGCCGATTTACGGCCCGTGTTGGCGCGTTATCGGGAGCAACTGCTGCAGGCAAGGACGGTATCGGATGAGAGGCGCTTAAAGCGCGAAGCGGCCAGAAAGCTGATCCGCGCCACCAATATGTTGCGCGCCGAGGGAAGCCCGTTCTGGCCGATAACGCTAACCGACTATGCCGAACAGCTGTTGGCGCTTTATGCAGAGCAGCGCGATGAAATGAACTATTGGTTAGCGCACGCGGCAGGGGAGGCGAATGACGCGGATTTTAGCGACAGAATGATGCGATTTCTTGACTGGATCGAAGCTCAGAAAAAAATAACGCCGGCTTGAGCCGGCGTTGTCGGCGCTCGTTAACCGATCGTCGGATAATCGGTGTAGCCTTCCCGGCTGCCGCCGAAGAATTTCTCTTTGATGGGCGCATTCAGCGCCAGCCCGTGTTGCAGGCGGTGAGGCAGATCCGGGTTGGCGATGAACGGGCGGCCGAAGCCGATCAGATCCGCCCAGCCTTTGGCCAGCGCTTCTTCAGCGCGTTCACGCGTGTATTTGCCCGAGTAAATCAGCGTGCCGCGGAAGATCAGACGCAGCGATTCTTTGAACGCCGCCGGCATTACCGGGGCGTCATCCCAGTCCGCTTCGGCGATGTGAATATAAGCGGCGCCGATATCGTTCAGCACGCTGGCCGCCGCCAGATAGGTGGCTTCCGGGGTATCGTCCTGCGAGCCCATCAGGGTGGTCAGCGGCGCCAGGCGCACGCCCAGTTTCTCTTTGCCGATGGCGTCCGCTACCGCCTGCGCCACTTCCCGCAGGAAACGCAGGCGGTTTTGCAGTGAACCGCCGTATTCGTCGTCGCGCTGGTTTTCCCGCGAGTCGATAAACTGATTGATCAGATAGCCATTCGCGCCGTGCAGCTCTACGCCGTCGAAACCGGCGGCGATGGCGTTGCGGGCCGCCTGAGCGTAGTCATTGACGATCGCCGGAATTTCTTCCCGGGTTAAGGCGCGCGGTGCGGAGTGTTGCACCATTTCACCCACGCCATGTTCCGGCCCGCGGCCTTCGACATCCACGAACACTTTGACCCCGTCGGCCTGGATGGCGGAGGAGGAGACCGGCGCGGCGTGGTCAGGCTGTAGAATGGTATGCGACACGCGGCCGACGTGCCAAAGCTGCGCGAAGATCTTGCCGCCGGCCTGATGTACGGCGTCGGTGACTTTTTTCCAACCGGCGATGTGTTCCGGGGTGTAAATGCCGGGCGTCCAGGCATAACCCTGGCCTTGCTGGCTAATCTGCGTGCCTTCGCTGACGATCAGCCCGGCGCTGGCGCGCTGGGCATAATATTCAGCCATCATGTCGGTGGCGACGTCGCCGGCGCCGGCCCGAGAGCGGGTCATGGGCGGCATGACGATGCGATTGTTCAGCGATAAACCGTTTAAAGAATACGAGTCAAAAAGCATGGCGCTTCCCTCTGTGTGTATTGGGCCGTAGGGCCTTGATGTTTTACTGAGGCCATTATATTTCGTCGTTTAATTCTAAAAACGCGCACAATAACAAAACACTTTTGCTCTGTGTTCAATAGTTGCGGTAGCCGCCGGCGGGCCGATATGGCGGCTTGCCGCAGGTGGCGAGAATGAACCCGATGTGCGCTCGGGCGACGGCGGCTATTGCCTGTCGGTGCGTGGTTAAGATAGAGTCGGCTGCTGTTTTCCCCCACGATTTTTAACAAAATCGCAAAAGTCTTTTAGCCTCCCGCCTGCTTATCTTTGGTGTGATCAATGTCATACTTTTGGCATCTTAACTTTCCCGCGCTTCGGCAGCGGTTAACCGGAGTTGTTGAATGAAAATTAACTTTCCCTTATTAGCCCTGGCGGTGGGGGCGTTCGGCATCGGCACGACCGAGTTTTCCCCGATGGGGTTGCTGCCGACCATCGCCAAAGGGGTGGACGTCTCCATCCCGATGGCCGGCATGTTGATCAGCGCCTACGCCGTCGGCGTGATGGTCGGCGCACCGCTGATGACGTTGCTGCTTTCTCACCGGGCACGCAGAAGCGCGCTGATCTTCCTGATGGCGATCTTTACCCTGGGTAACGTGCTGTCGGCCGTTGCGCCTGACTACACCACCCTGATGCTGTCGCGCATCATCACCAGCCTGAACCACGGCGCGTTCTTTGGCCTCGGCTCGGTGGTGGCCGCCAGCGTGGTGCCGAAGGAGAAACAGGCGAGCGCCGTGGCGACCATGTTTATGGGCCTGACCATCGCCAATATCGGCGGGGTGCCCGCCGCGACCTGGCTGGGTGAAACCATCGGCTGGCGCATGTCGTTCCTGGCGACGGCCGGGCTGGGCGTGATCGCCATGCTGGGGCTGTGGTTCTCGTTGCCGAAAGGCAGCGCCGGCGCGCGTCCGGATGTGAAACGCGAGCTGTCGGTATTGGTGCGCCCACAGGTGCTGTCCGCCTTGCTGACGACCGTGCTGGGCGCGGGCGCGATGTTCACGCTCTATACCTATATCTCGCCGGTGTTGCAGCACATCACCGATGCGACACCGCTGTTCGTGACGTCCATGCTGGTGTTGATCGGCGTCGGTTTCTCCATCGGCAACTACCTCGGCGGCAAGTTAGCCGACCGCTCCGAAAGCGCGACGCTAAAAGGCTTCTTGTTGCTGCTGGTGGTCATTATGCTGGTGATCCCGTTCCTGGCGCGCAGTGAAATCGGCGCCGCGGTCAGCATGGTGATTTGGGGCGCGGCGACCTTTGCCGTGGTGCCGCCGCTGCAGATGCGCGTGATGCGCGTCGCCAGTGAAGCGCCGGGGCTGTCGTCTTCGGTCAATATCGGCGCCTTTAACCTGGGCAATGCGCTGGGCGCCGCCGCCGGTGGCGCGGTAGTCTCCGCCGGGCTGGGATACAGCTTCGTGCCGGTGATGGGGGCGATTATTGCCGGATTGGCGCTGCTGCTGGTGCTGTTCACCCACCGTCAGGCCGAAAAAGTGGCCTACGTCAACGGTTAAAAACGACAGCGTGCGGCGGGGTTCCCCGCCGCGCTCACTCAAAGCCGAGCAGGCTGAACGCATCGTCCTGCGGGGCGTAGCCGAGCAGGCGACGGGTCTCTTCCAGCGATAAACGCGTGTAGCGGTTATTGGAAACCCCGTGCACCACCGCATATTGCACCCCTTCGACACGAATGCAGCGCTCCAGCAGATCGGCGGCGTCGCGATGGCTGAGAAACGCGCTCATGTCGCGGGCGCTGAGCCGATCGCCCGGGCTGAGGGTGGTGAAGTTGGCGATGCGCACCGACAGGGCGGAAAGCCCTTCCTGATGGGCGAAGTAGGCGGCGATGCCTTCGCCGAACGCCTTGCTGGCGCCGTACAGGTTTTTCGGTTTCGGCGCGTCATCCGGGCGGATTTGGTAATCGAGCGGATAGCCTTCCACCGCCTGCGCGCTGCTGGCGAACACCACCCGGCGGCAGCCGGCGTCTTTCGCCGCGCGGAAGATATTGAAGGTGCCGAGAATGTTGTTGTCCATCAACGAACCGCAAAAGTCGGCATCGGGGGAGGGATCGGCCGCCAGGTGCAACACGGTGTCGATATTGGCGCAGGCCGCGCGGCAGGCGTCGAGATCGGCGATGTTGAAGCTGATGACTTCGTCGCCGGGCCGCAGATCGCTCAGCAGGCTGATGTCTCGTTCCGCCAGGCGCAGCGCGTAGCGATCGCCCATCGCCTGGCGAAACGCCGTGGCTACCCGGCCGCCGGCGCCGGTGATCAGAATCCGTCCCAACTCAGTCCGCAACGTCATGGCCGCTGTCATCCCTACAATCGATTACGCGTTGACCAGTAATAATCGCCCGCGTGACTTTTGTCCAGTCGTTTTAATTAGTCATTCTGATGTTTCTTTCGCCGTCGTCAATTGCGCATGGTGATTTTCGCGCGGGTGAATATCGTGGAATGTTAACGATGTGCAATCAAGTTTGGCGATCTATTTGCCTTATGGATTGCCGGTTGTGACTAAAAAAGTGGGGATTGACAGTGGATGGACGAGCGCTTTGCTTTCGCCTGATAGTGAATTATTAGGTTAGTTAATCTTATGTTTTGCCTGCGGCGGGCGATATTCCGCCCCTCTCTATTCCGCCTGCGCGATATATCACTGCTGCGCTGAAGCCGATAGAGGGCGACAGCCCTTATTTGATACCTCAGATCGGTTTTGCCCGCCCGATCACAGTTCGGCAATTTGCCGACGCAAGGCCTTGCCCCGGCAAAATCCGCGGTGTTAACGTCATAACTCAACCGATTTAGGGTTGTTACTGCTACGGCAGGCAAAACCTAAACCTCGCGTTTCTGTTCCCCGATGGGGCAGAGGCCGCGAGGTTTAGGTTTTTTTTTGCGCCGAATTTCGCCTCAGCGCCAGGCCAGTGCGGGGCGGGGAGCGGCAGAACGCGAAGTCTAAGGATAACCGTATGAAATATGACACATTAGCCAGTGAGATTTTGGCCGGCGTCGGTGGCCGCGACAATGTGAAAAGCCTGGTGCATTGCGCTACCCGCCTGCGTTTCAAGCTGCGCGACGACAATCGCGCCAACGCGGCAGCGCTGAAGAAAAATCCGGGCGTCATCATGGTGGTGGAGAGCGGCGGCCAGTTCCAGGTGGTGGTGGGCAACCACGTGGCGGAGGTGTTCGACGCGGTCAATCGGGTCGGCGGATTGGCTGACGGTGCGTCGAACGGCAGCGATGCGGACGATAAAAAAGACAACCTGCTCAGCCGCTTTATCGATCTGGTGTCCGGCATTTTTACCCCGCTGCTCGGGGTGATGGCCGCTTCGGGGATCCTGAAAGGCTTCCTGGCGCTGAGCCTGGCCTGCGGCTGGCTGCTGGAGAGCGGCGGCTCCTTCAAAATGCTGTTCGCCGCCAGCGACTCGTTGTTCTACTTCTTCCCGATCATGCTCGGCTACACCGCCGGAAAAAAATTCGGCGGCAACCCCTTCGTCACCATGGCGATCGGCGGCGCGTTGACGCATCCGCTGATGATGGCGGCCTTCGAAGCGGCGCAGCAGCCGGGCGCGGTGCGCGAGTATTTCTTCGGCATTCCGCTGACCTTCATCAACTACAGCTCGTCGGTGATCCCGATCATCTTTGCGGCCTGGGTGTCCTGCCGCCTGGAGCCGTTGTTTAACCGGGTGATCCACAGCGCGCTGCGCAATTTCATCACGCCGCTGCTGTGCCTGGCGATCACCGTGCCGTTGACCTTCCTGCTGATCGGCCCGGCGGCAACCTGGCTCAGCCACCTGCTGGCCAACGGCTATCAAAGCATTTACGCCTTTAACCCGATCATCGCCGGCGCCTTTATGGGGGCGATGTGGCAGGTGTGCGTGATCTTCGGCCTGCATTGGGGATTGGTGCCGTTGATGATCAACAACCTGAGCGTGCTGGGGCGCGACACCATGGTGCCGCTGCTGTTGCCGGCGGTGATGGGGCAGGTCGGTGCCACGCTGGGCGTGATGCTGCGCACCCGCGACGCCAAACTGCGGGCGCTGTCCGCTTCGGCCATCGGCGCCGGGATTTTCGGCATCACCGAGCCGGCGGTGTACGGCGTCACGCTGCCGAACAAACGCCCATTCATCTTCGGCTGCATCGGCGGCGCGCTGGGCGGCGCGGTGATCGGCTACTTCCATACTTCGGTTTACTCGTTCGGCCTGGTGAGCGTGTTCACCTTCGCGCAGATCATCCCCGGCGGCGGCATCGACGCCACGGTATGGGGCGCGATCGGCGGCACCCTGCTGTCGTTCGTGTTCGCCGCGCTGGCCAGCTACCTGTTCGGCGTCGCGCCGGCGGAAGAGACGGCGCAGCCTGAAGCCGCCGCGCCGCTTAACCGCAAACAGACCATCCTCAGCCCGATCGCCGGCGACATCGTGCCGCTGGATCAGGTGAACGACGCGACCTTCGCCAGCGGCCTGCTGGGGAAAGGGGTGGCGATCGCGCCGCAGCAGGGGCGCGTAGTGGCGCCGGTGAGCGGCAGCGTGGCGTCGCTGTTCAAAACCAAACACGCCATCGGCATCGAATCGGACGACGGCGCGGAGATTCTCATCCACGTCGGCATCGATACCGTGAAGCTCGACGGGGCGCATTTCACCGCCCACGTGCGGGAAGGCGAGCGGGTCGCCCCGGGCGATCTGCTGATCGAGTTCGACCAGGCGGCGATCCATGCCGCCGGCTATGACACCACCACGCCGATCATCATCAGCAACAGCGATGACTACGTGGACGTGTTGACCAGCGGCCTGTCTCCGGTGCAGGAACAGGCGCCGCTGCTGACTTTATTACGTTAATTGAGGAGCAAGCGATGAACGGCAAGTTTCCGCAACATTTTCTGTGGGGCGGCGCGGTAGCGGCGAACCAGGTAGAAGGCGCGTATCAGGCCGACGGCAAGGGGCTGTCGACCTCCGATCTGCAGCCGCAGGGCATCTTCGGCGCCATCACGCCGCGCGCGGCGGGCGACAGCGGCATCAAGGACGTGGCGATCGATTTCTATCATCGTTACCCGGAGGACATCGCGCTGTTCGCCGAGATGGGCTTCACCTGCCTGCGCACCTCGATCGCCTGGACGCGCATTTTCCCGCAGGGCGACGAAGAGACGCCGAACGAAGCCGGGCTGGCGTTTTACGATCGGCTGTTCGATGAGATGGCGAAATACGGCATTCAGCCGCTGATCACGCTGTCGCACTATGAAATGCCTTACGGCCTGGTGAAGCGCTACGGCGGCTGGGGCGATCGGCGCACCATCGATTTCTTCGAGCGCTACGCGCGCACCGTGTTTGAACGCTACAAGCACAAGGTCAAACACTGGCTGACCTTCAACGAGATCAACATGTCGCTGCACGCGCCTTTCACCGGCGTCGGCTTGCCGCCGGAGAGCGACAAGAGCGCCATCTATCAGGCGATCCACCATCAGCTGGTGGCCAGCGCCAAAGCGGTGAAGGCCTGCCACGAGATCGTGCCGGGGGGCAAAATCGGCAACATGCTGCTGGGCGGCATTCTGTATCCGCTGAGCTGCAAGCCGGAAGATCTGCTGGAAACCCAGCGGCAAAACCGCGACTGGCTGTTCTTCGGCGATGTGCAGGCGCGCGGCTATTACCCGGCCTATATGCAGCGCTTCTTCCGTGAAAACGGCATTCAGGTGGCGATCACCGAGGAAGATCGGCGAACGCTGCGTGAAACCATCGATTTCATCTCGTTCAGCTACTACATGAGCGGCTGCGTCACCGCCGACCCGGAGCAGTATGAGACGGCGCGCGGCAACATTCTCGATATGGTGCCGAACCCGCATCTGGCCAGCTCGGAATGGGGATGGCAAATCGACCCGATCGGGCTGCGCTACCTGCTCAACGTGTTGTACGACCGCTATCAGAAACCGCTGTTCATCGTCGAGAACGGGCTGGGCGCCAAAGACCGCGTCGAGGCCGACGGCAGCATCAACGACGACTACCGCATCAACTACCTCAATGACCACCTGGTGCAGGTGGCGGAAGCGATCGACGACGGCGTCGAGGTGATGGGTTACACCAGCTGGGGGCCGATCGATCTGGTCAGCGCTTCGAAGGCCGAAATGTCGAAGCGCTACGGCTTCATTCACGTCGACAGGGACGATGCCGGCAACGGCAGCCTCGAGCGCCGCCGCAAGAAGAGTTTCTACTGGTACCGCGATGTGATCCACAGCAACGGTGCCAGCCTGAAAGACCGACGCTAACCCTTCAGCCCGGCGGCAAGCGCCGGGCGTTAACTAACGTTATTCGCTGCTGTTCATGATGGGAAATTCTCTCCCAGGGAATGCTGTTGCCCGCAGTCAGCCGTTATGCGGAGAAATATAATAATGATGAAAAGCTTATTACCTCGTTCCATGACCCTGGCGGCGCTGGCGTTGCTCTGTAGCCAGGCGCAGGCGGAAACGCTGCAAACCGGCAAGGACGTCGAAGCCCCCACCGCCAAATGGGAAGGGGTGGCGCTCGGCTTTGAACCGCCGCAGCCCGGGCTGTTGGGGGATATGCTGGGGATCAGGCCGATCCTGGAGGATCATGGCTTCCACTATAACCTCGGCTACCTCAGCCAGCTGTCGTATAACGCCGGCGGCGGTTACAACCACGATAAACAGGCGTCGTATATCGACCAGTTTTCGCTGACCTTCAGCCAGGATTTGCAGGCGCTGACCGGCATTCCGGACGCGGCGATCGAAGGCAATATCGTCAACCGCAACCATGACAACAACCTGACCCGCGATCGGCTGCAGGATCCGCGCGTCGGCCTGACCGATCTGTCGCAGGAGAGCTTTGGCGGGCAGTCGATCACCCGGCTGGGTTGGTTGACCTTCAGCCGCTCCTTCCTCGATCGCCGGCTGCAGTGGCGCATCGGCATGATGAACAAGGTGCAGGATTTCGATCAGATCATCCCCTGCGATTTTCAGACGCTGACGCTGTGCGGCGGCAAGTCCGCTAATTCGTTGACCTGGTACAACTGGAACGTGCATTACTGGGGCACCACGCTGCAATACAAGCTGACCGACGGCCTGACGCTCAAGGGCGGTGTGATGGAACAGAACCCGAGCGCCCCCAGCCGCAGCCACGCCTGGAGCTGGTCCACCAAGGGCAGCAAAGGCTTCCTGTTGCCGATGGAGCTGGAGCTGAAAACCCACGCCGTCAACCAACTGCCGGGGGTGTATAACCTGGGCGTGCTGTTCACTAACGCGCGCCAGAGCGATCTCTATGAAGGGGTGTCCGGCGGGCCGGGCGCCAGCGATCCGCAGGGCTATCGCAGCCACGATCGCACCTGGTTCCTGTATACCGGTTTCAACCAGCAGGTGACGCGCCATGCGGATGACGTCAACCGCGGCCTGAGCGTGTTTTACAGCCTGGGGCTGGGGGATCAGCGCAGCAACTACCTGCACTGGTCCACCTCGACCGGCATCCGCTATCGCGGGCTGTTCGATGCGCGGCCGGACGACTGGCTGGGGCTCGGCGTCTCGGTGGTGAAACTGAGCGACCGCTACAAAGACAATCAGCGTTATCTCAACCAGATGAGTGGCATCAGCGATTATCACGATCCGAATTACCGGCCGGTGCCGGGTCACTCGGTGACGGCGGAGCTCTATTATCGCGTTAATGTCACGCCGTGGCTGCAGCTGCAGCCGGGCCTGCAATACTGGCATCACCCGGCGGGCGTCAGCGAGACGCAGGACGCCTGGGTGACGGCGTTGAAAACGGTGGTGACCTTCTGATCAGGCCGCGTCGCTCTCGCGGTAGCGCCGGCGGGCGTGCTCAAACCAGCTGGCGGGCACGTTGTGCGGCGGCTGCTGCAACCTGAGCAGCCCCTGTTCAACGATATGGCTGGCCTGGCGCCACAGCGTCGGGTCGCCTTCGGTCAGCACCTCCAGCAGGCGCTGTTTCTCGATCAGGTAGGTCTGGGCGAAGTGGCTGTCGTAGTCCAGCAGCGAGCGGGTGTTATCGATAAGATCCGCCAGCTTGATGGTTTTGGCCTGCGGCGACGCGCCGGCGCTGTGGCGCCGAGCGCGGTTTTTGCGCTCGAAGCGGTTGCCGTCCTCGGCGTGGCTGACGTTGGTCAACATCCGCACCAGTTCCGCCACTTTTGGCCCAAAGTGGCTGTCGATATCGCCGAGGGTGGTGGGCGTGTCTTCCACCGTGTCATGCAGCCAGGCGGCCGCCAGCATCTCTTCGGTGTGCGGCACGCTGCGCACCAGCTCCATCACCGCCTGTGGGTGGACGATGTACGGATCGTCGGTGTATTTGCGGCGCTGATCGATGGCCGCATGCGCCTTGGTGGCGTAGCGGCGCGCGCGTTCTGCAAGCGTATTCGTCATTTCCTTTCCCTCCGAGCATCCTCTGCATAAAAAAAAGGTAGCATATCTCACAAGAAATAGCTTGCGATTACATCGCGCACTATCTATATTCACAAGCATGAAAAGCACCGATACCGCACAACCCAACGCGAAGAACCTGCTGCAGCTCGATCAGCAGCTCTGTTTCGCGTTGTACTCCGCCAACCTGGCGCTGCACAAAGTCTACCGCAAGCTGTTGAATCAGCTCGAACTCACCTACCCGCAATACCTGGTGATGATGGTGCTGTGGGAGCGCGATCGGGTGACGGTATCGGACATCGGCGAGCGGCTGTTCCTCGATTCCGCCACGCTGACGCCGCTGCTGAAGCGGCTGGAAACCGCCGGTTTGCTGGTGCGCTATCGCGCCACCGCCGACGAGCGGCAGGTGATCATTGCTCTCACCGAAGCCGGCCGCGCGCTGCGTGAGCGGGCGCAATCGGTGCCCGAGGCGGTGATGTGCGCCACCGACTGCAGCCTGGACGAGATCGTCTCGCTCAAACAGCAGTTGGAAAAGCTGCGCGGCAGCCTGATCGATCAGATTTGACCCGCCGCCGCCGGACGCAAGAACGGCAGGGGTGGTCTACACTGGTTAATAAGCGTCAAAAATAAGTAGTGCGCGATTTAATCGCAAAAGATAAATATGTGACCGGCTTTACTTCGTGGAAGCCGTAGTCATCTCGCCAACCAGCAAGAAGGAATGAACGATGTCTATTGAGAAAGTGGTTTACCGCGCTCACGCCACCGCAACCGGCGGCCGCGACGGCCGTGCGACCTCCTCCGACGGCGTGTTGGACGTGAAACTGGGCGTGCCGAAAGAGATGGGCGGCGCCGGCGGCGAAGTCACCAACCCCGAGCAGCTGTTCGCCGCCGGTTACTCGGCCTGCTTCCTCGGCGCGTTGAAGTTTGTCGCGGCGAAAGAAAAGGTCAAAATCCCGGCCGAAGCCAAGATCGACGGCACCGTCGGCATCGGTGAAATCCCCAACGGTTTCGGCATCGAAGTGCAGCTGGATATCTCGCTGCCGGGCATCGAGCGCAGCGTGGCGGAAGATCTGGTGAAAAAGGCGCATGTGGTGTGCCCATACTCCAACGCCACCCGTGGAAATATCGATGTAACTCTGAACGTTAAGTAAGATTTTTGCCGATATCTGGAAAAAATGGAGGGTTTATCCCTCCATTTTCTTGCGTGCCCTGCCTGAAAATCGCTCAAAAAAACGGTAAATTTTGTCCGTTTTGTGAGAATTCTCTTGATTATTACCCGCAAAATAACGCTTATTGCCGGTTGGCTGAACCAGAAGCCGCAATCAGTGTCTGACTGAGTCAGAACCGCTACACCGTCCCCGGAGCCACCGCGTTACATGAACAAAGTTAAATCGCTATCACAGCAGAATTTATCGTTATTGTTAGCGATCTATATCGGCATCTTTCTAAACCTGTCCGTTTTCTATCGCCGTTTTGATTCGCTGGCGCACGGCATTCAGGGAATTAAGCTTATTTCGGCGGTGACGGAAGTCATCGCTATCGTCCTGTTTACGTTCTTCATCATGCGGCTGGTATCGCTCGGCGGCCGGCTGTTTTATCGCATCGTCGCCTCGCTGCTGGTGTTGATTTCGGTTGCCGCCAGCTACTACATGACGTTTTTCAACGTGGTGATCGGCTACGGCATCGTGGTGTCGGTGATGACCACCGACATCGATTTGTCGAAAGAGGTGGTCGGCCTGCACTTCGTGCTATGGATGGTGGCGCTCAGCGCCTTGCCGCTGCTGCTGATCTGGAAAAACAACCTGCGCTATACCCTGATAGAACAGCTGAAAACCCCTGGTCATCGCATCAAGCCGCTGCTGGTGTTGCTGGCGGTGGTGGCGCTGGTCTGGCTGCCGCTGCGCATGCTGGACGACGAGCAGAGCGTGCAAGAGAAGCTTTCCAACGTCGATTTGCCGAGCTACGGCGGCGTGGTGGCGCACTCGTATCTGCCGTCCAACTGGCTGTCGGCGCTGGGGCTGTTCGCCTATACCCGCTATGACGAAAGCCAGGACCAGAGCACGATGTTCGATCCGGGCAAACACTTCACTTACGTACCGCCGGCGGACATCGACGACACCTACGTGGTGTTTATCATCGGTGAGACCACGCGCTGGGATCACATGGGCATGCTGGGCTACGAGCGCGATACCACGCCGCGGCTGTCTAAAGAGAAGAATCTGGTGGCGTTCCGCGGCGAGTCGTGCGATACCGCCACCAAGCTGTCGCTGCGCTGCATGTTCGTGCGCGAAGGCGGCACCGAGGACAATCCGCAGCGCACGCTGAAAGAGCAGAACGTGTTCGCGGTGCTGAAGGATCTGGGCTTCTCGTCCGAGCTGTTCGCCATGCAGAGCGAGGTGTGGTTCTACAACAACACCGAGGTGAACAACTATTCGTTCCGCGAGATGATCGCGTCCGAGAAGCGCAACGACGGCAAGGCGGTCGACGATATGCTGCTGGTGGACGAAATGAAGGAGTCGCTGGCGCGTTATCCGAAGGGCAAGCACCTGGTGATCCTGCATACCAAAGGCTCACACTACCTGTACTCGCAGCGTTATCCGCGCAGCTATGCGCGCTATCAGCCGGAGTGCATGGGGGTGGATGACTCGTGCACCAAGGCGCAGTTGATCAACGCCTTCGACAATACGGTGCTGTATACCGACAGCTTTATCAGTAATGTGATCGATCAGGTGCGGGACAAGAAGGCCATCGTGTTCTATGCCGCCGATCACGGCGAATCGATCGGCGAGAATACGCACCTGCACGGCACGCCGCGCGAAATGGCGCCGCCGGAGCAATTCCGCGTGCCGATGATCGTGTGGGCGTCGGACAAGTTCCTCGAGAACCCGCAGCACCTCAGCGCCTTTGAGCAGTTGCAGGCGCAGCAGCGCATCGGCAAAACGCATCGCCACGTCGAGCTGTTTGACACCCTCCTTGGCTGCCTCGGATATACGTCTCCCGATGGCGGCATCGTGGACAAAAACAACTGGTGCCATCTGCCGCAGGATAAAACGGCGCCTGCCCGCCTGTAACCTCTCCCGCCGGGTGCCTGCCTTGCGCACCCGGTAATTTCACCCAATACATTCTCTTCATCAATTATTCCGGTGTGCGCATACGGTATACTTGCGCACTTCCCCTGCTAACCGGAGATTTCCATGACCCTGCGCGTGGCGTTTATCGACGATCATGACATTGTGCGTTCGGGCTTTGTGCAACTGCTGTCGCTGGAGGCCGATATTCAGGTGGTGGGCGAGTTCAGCAGCGCGGCGCAGGCGCGCGCCGGCCTGCCGGGGTTGGAAGCGGAAATCTGTATTTGCGACATTTCGATGCCGGACGGCAGCGGGCTGGATCTGCTGGCGGACATTCCTTCCGGCATCCGCGTGGTGATGCTGTCGATGCACGATAACCCGGCGCTGGTGGAAATGGCGCTGGAACGTGGCGCCAGCGGCTTTCTCTCCAAGCGCTGCAAACCGGAAGATCTGATCACCGCGGTGCGCACCGTCGCCGGCGGCGGCGTCTACCTGATGCCGGAAATCGCGCAGCAGCTGGCGCGGGTGAGGGTCGATCCGTTGACCCGCCGCGAGCGCGAGATCGCGCTATTGCTGGCGCAGGGCCAGGAGGTGCGTGAGATCGCCGCCGCCTTGGGGCTGTCGCCGAAAACGGTGCATGTGCACCGCGCCAACCTGTTCGCCAAGCTGGGCATCAACAACAACGTCGAGCTGGCCAGACGGATGCTGAACCTGTGACGCAGCGCCTGATCACCCAGCTGGCGCTGTTTTTCATCTACGCCGCCAGCGCGTTTTGCCTGTGGGGCATCGGCACCGCGCTGATCGACCCCCCCTGGCAGGCGCTGCTGCTGTTTCCGTTCGGCCTGCGCATGGGCATTTTGCTGCAGAGCCCGTACCGTTTCTGGCCGGGGATCCTGCTGGCCGACCTGCTGCTGATGGCATTGCTGGCGGATCAGTTCGGCTACGGCCCGGCGCTGTGGGCGTCGGTGGCGGTGCTGGTGTTGACGGTGCTGCTCAGCCTGCTGGCCTCGCCGTGGCTGTTGCGCCATCAGCAGAGCGACAGCGAATGGCGCTGGCCGCTGTTGCAGGGCGCGGTGGTCGCCATCGCCGCCTTGCTGCAGGCGCTGGTATGGCAACTGGTGAGCGGCGAAGGCGCCCGCGCGCTGTTGCTCGGCCTGACCGGCGGTTTCACCATCGCGCCAACCTGCCTGCTGTTGTGGCACTATCTGGCGCGCCAAATCTGGGTGCCGCTGGAGCCGGGGCTGATCCACAAGCCGGTGGAGCTGCGTCTGGGCCACCTGGCCAGCTATCTGTTGCTGTTTGCGTTCAGCATCTGGCTGCAGCAGCAGGTTAACGCCGCCGAGCTGCGCCGTTTCGCGCCGTTCTGCCTGGCGATCCCTATCGTGTTCATGTCTTATCGCTATGGCTGGCAGGGCGCGCTGTTGGCGACGCTGCTCAACGGCGTGGCGCTGATGGTCAACGAGCCGCCGCAGCCGGAGTCGCACCGCGATCTGCTGCTGTCGCTGCTGGCCCAAAGCCTGACCGGGCTGCTGCTGGGCGCCGGCATTCAGCGCCAGCGCGAACTGAATCAACAGCTGCGGCTGCGGCTGGCGGAGAATCGGCAGCTGGCGCGGGCGCTGGTGACGGCGGAGGAGCAAACCCGGCGCGAGGTGGCGCGCGAGCTGCACGATGAAGTAGGGCAGACCATCACCGTGATCCGCACCCAGGCCAGCATCGTCAAACGTCTGGCGCCGGAACCGGCGGTGATCGGCTGCGCCGACACCATCGATGCGTTGGCGCTGCGGGTCTATGACGGGGTGCACGATGTGCTGACCCAGCTGTGGCCGGCGGCGCTGAACAACCTGCCGCTGTCAGCGGCGGTGGCGGCGATGCTGCGGGAGTCGCTGCCGCAGGACGCGTCGCTGGTGAGCAGCCTGCAGTGGCAGGTGCCGGACGAGCTGCTGGATGAAACGCTGAAAATTACGCTGTACCGGGTGTGTCAGGAAGGGGTGACCAATGTGTGCCGCCACGCCGGCGCCAGCCGCCTGGAGCTGGATGCGCGCCTGCAGCCGCGCAAAGGCGCCGCGCCGCAGATCGCCCTGACCATCCGCGACAACGGCGTGGGCTTCGATGCGGAAAACCATCAACCGGGATACGGCCTGCGCGGCATGCAGGAGCGCATCAGCGCCCTCGGCGGCAGCCTGCGGTTCACCGCTGAACGGGGCGCCTGTTTGAGTGTGATCTTGCCCACAGTTTCACCGGCGCAAACGCAAAACTAGGAAAAACTCCTAACCGCGTCGGGAATCTGGCGTAAGCCGCCCGCGCGCGCGAGGAGCATCATAGCGGCACTTTAATTCAATCCTCTGAGGTTCCACATGTGGTCTTTCCTTAAAAGCCGCCCGGATGCGCCGCAGGTCACCGATCAACGGCAGATCGACGCCAGCTACAAATACTGGCGCATCCAGCTGATGTGCACCATGTACATCGGCTACGCCGCGTTTTACTTCACGCGCAAAAGCTTCAACTTCATCATGCCGGCGATGCTGCGCGATCTGGGTCTGACGATGTCCGACGTCGGCATCCTCGGCACGCTGTTCTACATCACTTACGGCTGCTCGAAATTCATTTCCGGCATGATCAGCGATCGCTCCAACCCGCGTTACTTTATGGGGCTGGGCCTGATCATGACCGGGGTGCTGAATATCTTCTTCGGCCTCAGCTCATCGTTGCTGATGCTGGGCACGCTGTGGATCCTCAACGCCTTCTTCCAGGGCTGGGGCTGGCCGCCGTGCTCAAAAATCCTCACCAGCTGGTATTCGCGCTCCGAGCGCGGCAGCTGGTGGGCGATCTGGAACACGTCGCACAACGTCGGCGGCGCGCTGATCCCGCTGCTGGTGGGCTTTATCTCGCTGCACTTCAGCTGGCGTTACGGCATGATCATTCCCGGCATCATCGGCGTGGTGCTTGGCCTGCTGATGTGCTGGCGCCTGCGCGACAAGCCATCCACCCTGGGGCTGCCGAGCGTCGGCAAATGGCGCAACGACGCCATGGAGCTGGTGCAGGAATCGGAAGGCCAGGGGCTGAGCAACCGCGAGATCATCAAACGCTACGTGCTGACCAACAAGTACATCTGGCTGTTGGCGGTCTCTTACGTGCTGGTGTACATCGTGCGCACCGCGATCAACGACTGGGGCAACCTCTACCTGACGCAGGAAAAGGGCTATTCGCTGATGACCGCCAACTCGGCCATCTCGCTGTTTGAAGTGGGTGGCTTCATCGGTTCACTGGTGGCCGGCTGGGGTTCCGACAAGCTGTTCCGCGGCAACCGCGGCCCGATGAACCTGATCTTCGCCATCGGTATCTTCCTGTCGGTGGCGGCGCTGTGGCTGATGCCGGGCGTGACCTACCTGCTGCAGGCCTGCTGTTTCTTCGCCATCGGCTTCTTTATCTTCGGCCCGCAGATGCTGATCGGCATGGCGGCGGCGGAGTGCTCGCACAAGGATGCGGCGGGCGCGGCGACCGGTTTCGTCGGCCTGTTCGCCTATCTGGGCGCGGCGCTGTCCGGCTACCCGATCGCGCGGGTGATGGAGATCTGGCACTGGAACGGCTTCTTCGTGGTGATTTCCATCGCCGCCTGCCTGTCGGCGCTGTTCCTGCTGCCATTCCTGCGCGCGCAGACGCCGGCGCTGAAACCGGCCAACGCCTGAGTAAAATACGCTGCGCAACCCCGGCGCAGCGCATTATGGCGCTTTTCTCACCACTTGAAGTGCAGGGACAAAAAAGTGATTGACGCCTATAACCGCCAGCAGTAAGATGCGCCCCGCATCGGCGAGTAGCGCAGCTTGGTAGCGCAACTGG
>NZ_JVEL01000554.1:0-13865 GCF_001076875.1 Serratia sp. 506_PEND | reverse complement strand
CGGCCGTTTCGGGCAACGTATCCGCCGGTGTGATTGGTGAACCAGTCCCCGGCGCTGGCCCAACGTATCGATCCCTCCGGCGGGGCCGGTAAAGAATGGAACCTGGCATTTTTGCAAACGGGTTCTTTTTTTCGCCCGATCAGCTCTGATGATGGGCAATCAGGGCCGCGTCCGCACTGTTGCCTCATTGATGAGGTGCATGAGCACAAAGATAACAAAGTGGTTGAGATGATGCGCGCCGGGACAAAAGGCCGCAGGCAAGCGCTCATCTTCATGATCACAAACAGCGGTCACGATAAAACCAGCGTTTGCTACGAGTACCACCAGTACGGCAAACAACTTGCCGCCGGTCAGAAAGTTAACGACGCCTTCTTTGCGTTCATCTGCTCTTTGGATGAGGGTGATGATCCTTTCAAGGATGAGTCCTGCTGGGCAAAAGCCAACCCCTCAATGGGGCATACGTTCCAACCTGAATATTTACGCGAGCAGGTGGAAGATGCGCGGGGCATGCCGTCGAAAGAAAGCCTGGTCAGACGCCTTAACTTCTGCGAATGGGTGGATGCTGAAAACCCGTGGATCGGTGGCGATATCTGGATGGCATGTGAAAAAACATTCGATATCGAAAGCCTGAAAGGGGAAGAGTGTTTTGGCGGTCTGGACTTGTCCGGCAAGCGCGACCTGACAGCGCTGGGGCTGTATTTCCCGCGCATTAAGACGGCGCTGGTGGAGTTCTGGACGCCGCGCGACACGCTGCATGACAGGGCCAGAAATGACCGCGTTCCGTATGATTCCTGGGTGCGTGAAAAGTACCTGCACGCGCCAAAGGGCAGCGCTATCGATTACGGCTTCGTTTCTAAACGAATCGCCGAGCTGGCGGCACTCTTTGATATTCGGTCGATCGCTTTCGACCGTTATCACATGGATTATCTCGAGCCTGAATTGCTGGATGAAGGGGTGACCGTACCGTTGGTTCCTCATGGGCAAGGCTTCGGCAAATCGGCGGAGTCGGGCTTGTGGATGCCGCATTCAATCGAGCTGCTCGAACAACTCATCACCGAGAAAGAAATCACCATCCTGTTTAATCCTTGTCTGCGCTGGAACGCGGCCAACGCGGTTATTGAAGAAGATAAAAGCGGTAACCGGGTATTCAGCAAACGGCGCAGTAATGGCCGTATAGATGGCGTTGTAGGGCTGGCGATGGCCGTCGGTGCTGCTGACGGCGTTGTTGAGGATGACGGCGATATTGATGGCTTTTTCGATGATCCGATCATGGTAGGTATCTGATGGGCAAAAACAAGCAACCTGGGCGCGTTAAAAGCGCCCTTTTAAATTGGCTGGGTGTTCCTATCAGTCTCACTACCGGGACATTCTGGCAAGAATGGTTCGGCACCAGCAGCAGCGGCAAGGTGGTCACTGCAGACAAGGCTATGCAGCTCTCCGCTGTATGGGCGTGCATCCGGTTACTCAGCGAATCGGTTTCCACTTTACCGATGAAAGTCTATCGTCGTGAGACGGATGGTTCTCGTAAGCTGGCGCAGGATCACCCGGCATACCAGGTGTTGTGCCGCCGCCCGAACCTCGAAATGACGCCGTCCCGATTCATGTTGATGGTGGTGGCCAGCATCTGTTTGCGAGGGAATGCCTTCATTGAGAAAAAAATGATTGGCAGAAAGCTGGTGGCGCTTAATCCGCTGTTGCCTCAAAACATGGTGGTTAAACGTCTGGATACCGGGCAGTTGCAGTACACCTACACCGAGGACGGCAAAAAGCGCGTGATACCCGTAGACCGGATGATGCACATTCGCGGCTTTGGTCTGGATGGTGTCTGCGGCATGATGCCGCTGAGTTCGGGCCGTGACGTGTTTGGGGCGGCGATGGCTGTTGATGAGTCTGCGGCAAAAATCTTTGAAAACGGTCTGCAAACGTCAGGATACATCAGTTCGAAAGTTGCTCTGAATAAAGAGCAGCGAGAGCGTCTGCGCCAATACTTAGCCGCGTTCGCCGGTTCAAAAAACGCCGGTAAAATGATGGTGCTGGAGGGGGATTTATCGTACCAGAATGTCACGATGAATCCTGAAGACGCGCAGATGCTGGAAAGCCGAGCCTTTAGCATTGAGGAAATCTGTCGCTGGTTCCGGGTGCCGCCTTTCATGGTGGGGCATGTGACGAAGCAAAGTAGCTGGGCATCGAGTGTTGAAGGGATGAACCTGATTTTCCTGACCAACACGCTACGCCCACTGTTGGTGAACATCGAGCAAGAAATCTCACGTTGCCTGCTCGATAGCGATGAAGATTACTTTGCAGAGTTCTCGGTGGAAGGTTTGTTGCGTGCCGATAGTGTTGGCCGCGCGGCGTACTACACCACCGCTCTGCAGAATGGCTGGATGAGTCGCAACGATGTACGCCGACTTGAAAACCTGCCGCCGATTCCTGGCGGTGAAATCTATACCGTGCAGCTTAACTTGACCCCGCTTGAGGACTTGAAACAGAACAATCTCGGCGCTCAGGCTGGCGCTATCACCCGGCTGCATAATTATCTTTTCCCCGATATTCCTGAAGACCAGTCACCGCTGAAAAAAGCGGCGTAGGAGCAATCCCCCATGACAAAAAAACGACTTCCGGTCGCACCGGCGGGGCGTCCCTGCGCGGGCGTTACCTGTGAGCCGCTGCCTTCGGCGCTCGAAAGATGGAATGGCGGTCTAAAGGCCGCTGCCTCTGACGACAATTCTATCTCGGTGTTCGACGTTATCGGCCAGGATTACTGGGGCGAAGGCGTTACAGCGAAACGGATCGCCGGTGCGCTGCGCTCAATGAATGGCGCTGACGTTACCGTAAACATTAACTCGCCGGGCGGGGACATGTTTGAGGGGCTGGCGATTTACAACCTGCTGCGAGAGTACCAGGGCAAAGTAACCGTAAAAGTGTTGGGCCTGGCTGCAAGCGCAGCCTCAATCATTGCGATGGCCGGTGACGAGATTCAAATCGGCCGCGGTGCTTTCCTGATGATCCATAACTGCTGGGTAGTGGCGATCGGTAATCGCCATGACTTTGCTGCAATGGTGGAGTACCTCGAACCTTTCGATAACGCAATGGCGGATATTTACTCTGCCCGCTCCGGTCTCGATAGCGACACCGTCAAGCAACTGATGGACGGCGAAAGCTACATTGGCGGCAGTGATGCCATCGAGAAAGGGCTTGCCGATAGCCTGTTGTCATCCGATGCGGTCAGTAGTGACGAAGACTCACCGGCGGCAGCATTGCGCAAGCTGGATTCCATACTGGCCAAGGCTAATACCCCTCGGTCAGAACGCCGAAAACTTTTGAAAGCCTTAACAGGTAGCACGCCGAGCGCTGTTACCGATCCGACGGGTACGCCGAGCGCTACCGAACCATCCCCTGAAATCCTTGCCAAGCTGAACGCCGCGTTAAGCGGGCTGTGCGCGGCGTGCTAATTATTTGGAGAAATTATGTCTGAAGTTAATGAGATTCTGAAAAAAGTCACCGCATCTATCGAAGATGCAACCAGCAAATTTAACGCCAAGGCCGAGGACGCCCTGAAAGAGGCGAAAAAATCAGGCGAGCTGTCCGCAGCGACGAAGGACAGCGTTGATAAAATGGCGACCGAACTGAACGCCCTGAAGGCGGCAGAAAAAACGCTGAAGGCTGGGTTGGGTGAGCTGGAGCAGCATGTGGCGCAAATGCCATTGAACCGCGCGGCTGAAGTGGTTCAATCGGTCGGGCAGCAGGTGATTTCGGCAGAAGCGCTGAAAGACTTTGCCTCCGGTATTCAGGCCTCTCAGCGGCTGAGCATTCCGGTTAACGCGACGCTGATCTCTACCGATGTTCCTGGGCAGATTGTGGCCCCGCAACGCCTGCCGGGTATTGATACCGCGCCGAAACAACGCCTGTTTATTCGCGACCTGATCGCACCAGGCACCACAGGCTCCAGCACGATTTATTGGGTGCAACAAACCGGCTTCACCAACAAGGCCGCCGCCGTTCCTGAAAATACCACGAAGCCGTACAGCGATATCCAATTCGCTGAAAAGATCACGCCGGTTCGCACGTTGGCCCATATGTTCAAAGCCTCCAAGCAGATTCTGGATGACTTCGCACAGCTGCAATCGACCATTGATGCAGAGATGCGTTACGGCCTGAAGTATGTCGAAGAGCAGGAGATTCTCTTCGGTGACGGCACCGGTGCACACCTGGAGGGCATCATGCCGCAGGCGTCGAAGTATAAGGCGGCGTTTGAAGTTGCGATGCAAAACGGCATTGACGATCTGCGCCTGGCAATGTTGCAGGCGCAACTGGCACGTTTCCCATCAACGGGCCATGTGCTGCACTTCACCGACTGGGCCAAGATTGAGCTGCTCAAGGATTCGCTGGGCCGCTATATCCTCGCCAATCCAGCCGCGCTAACTGGCCCGACTCTCTGGGGCTTGCCTGTTGTCGCGACGGAGTCAGCGGCGTTCCTGGGTAAATTCCTGACCGGTGCCTTCAGTGCAGGTGCACAGCTCTTTGACCGTGAAGAGGCAAACGTGGTGATCAGTACCGAGAACGCCGACGACTTCGAGAAGAACATGATCTCGATTCGTTGCGAAGAGCGTGTGGCGCTGGCGGTCAAACGACCTGAAGCGTTTGTTACCGGTGCCTTCACCGTGCCAACCCCACCAACCGGCGGTTAATTATCCGCACCGCATAGCGGCCTTCGGGCCGCTTTCAAGGAGATACCCATGAAAGTTAAAGCACTTGTACCGATCTTGTTCGGTAGCCGGGTGGTGAATGACGGCGAGTTGTTCGAAACTCAGGAGCTTCACGGGCGTGAGCTGATCAAAAAAGGCTATGCCGAGCAGGTGAGTGATGACAATCCTGCAGAGCAGCCAGAGCAGCCAGAGCAGCCAGAGCAGCCAGAGCCAGTCAAGAAAAGCAAAAAGTAAGGTGAGCCATGCTAAAGCTGGAATTGGTGAAAGAGCATTGCCGCCTGGAACCTGATTTCAGTGCGGATGACACCCTAATCGGCGTCTACATCGGTGCGGCGAAAAAGCATGTTGAGATGTATACCCGCCGCACCCTTTACGCCAGCGAATCCGACCCCGGATGCGATGCCGACGAAGATCACCTGCTGCTGGATGATGATGTACGCACGGCTATGCTGCTTTGTATCGGGCATTGGTACGCGAACCGTGAGGCCGCGATTGTTGGCGCGTCGGCATCAAAATTGCCGCTGGCTGTTGAGTCTTTACTTCAACCCTATCGGATTTACGGCTTATGAAATCATTACGCGCAGGTTCGCTGGAGTTTCGCATCAAGCTTCTTCGCCCCGTTACGGTTCGTGATGAGCAGACCGGCGCACCGGTCAAATCCTTTGAATTTGTCGCTGAGGTCTGGGCGGATGCGGAGCCGATCTCCAACCGAAAAATTCGCACGGGTGAACAGGGGCAGGTAGTGGAAACCATGCTGTTCACATTGCGGCCACGGGATGAAATTACCGTTGATTGGCAGGTGGTATTTCAGCAGCGAACTTTTACCGTTCGTGCGCCTGACCGTTCACAGCGAGACCGGCTGTTAATTACGGCGGAGGCTGATATTCGTCATGATCGAGTATGAAATCAAAGCGGCACTGGAGGCACTAACGAGCCTGCCAGCGTACCCGCTGCTGTTGCCTGACCCGGAACAGGAAGGCGTGACGTATCAGAAGATCAGCAACCCGAAAGTTGATACCGGGCTAGCCAGCACGGCACTGATTCAGGGGCGCTTTCAGGTCGCGCTGTATGTCATCGATGATTACGCGCGCCTGATTGAACTGGATAAGGCTATCTGCGCCGCCTGGGAGAGCATTCAGCACGGGCATATTGGGCGCTGGCCCGTGCAGACGGTAACACGCGGCACGATGCAACAGGGAGCAACCACCCTCACCAACAACAGCGTTCAGTACCGGCTGGTGCGTGATTACGTCATCTGTTACCCGGAGGACGCCACATGATCAGCATAAACGTTACGGGCCTTGATTCTCTGGAGCGCCAGTTAAAGGCGATGGGGGATGAAGCGGTCAAGGTATTACGAGATGCCGGGCGAGCGGCGCTGGAGCCGGTGCTGGAAGACATGAAACAGCATGCCGGTTTTGATGAGAGCAGCACCGGGTCGCACATGCGAGACGATATAAAAATCCGCAGTACGAGCCGCATGAACGATCCTCGCTATTTGACGGTAATGACATTCAAGGTCGGCCCGAGCAAGAAGCATCACATGAAGGCGCTGGCGCAGGAATTCGGCACGGTTAAGCAGGTTGCCGCACCGTTTATCCGCCCGGCACTCGATTACAACAAAACCCGCGTATTACGCATCCTGGCGGCAGAACTCCGCTACGGCATCGAAAACCGGTAGCGACCGCTGCCACAATCATTAAGTGAGGGAAATTATGGCTGATAAAACGTCGCCAGAGTACGCCATGCTTCCGGCTGGCACGGTTGTTAAGTGGGGCGCTGTCGGCGCAGCACCGACGGCCATGAAGGCGCTGGTTAACTGTAAAGCTGTGGGCGAGATGGGGCAGACCGGCAGTTTTGTCGATTGCACGACCCTGATCGACACCACAAAGCAATTTATCTCCGACCTGCCGGAAGGCGCGGAGAAGTCGATCGGGTTTATCGACGATCCATCCAATACCGATTTTGCGGCGTTCCTGACCGCAGCGGACAACCGTGAAACCGTTCAGTTCTATGTTGAGCTGCCGAACGGTCGCACCTCTACATCGATCCTTTCGCTGTCTGGCTGGAAGATGAACGAAATCACCGCTCCGGCGAGTGAAGTCATTCAGATCACGGTGCAAGGCAAGCAGAACAGCAACACCTGGGGAGCTGTAGCCCCAAAGGTGTGATCAGCGTGACTACCCAGCCGAAGAGCGCTGATCTGGCAGTCGGGGGCAATTTGTCCCTGACTGTTGCGGCTACCTCCAGTAACGGCAAGCCCGTTAAATATCAATGGCAGAAAAACGGCACTGATATCAGCGGCGCCACTGCTGCCACCTACACCAAAAACTCTGTTGTGGCGGCGGATGCTGGCGCTTATCGCGTGGTGTTGTCTGCCGAGCGATCAGACACCATCAACAGCGCTACCGCAACCGTAACTATTAAATAAGGAAATGGCATGACCCAGAAGAAAATCAACCTCAAGACCGCGCTGCTTCAACCCACCAATACAGCGGTGCCGCACACGCTGTTTGGCGTGCCGGTGCATATCCGCCGCCTGACCGCCGGTGAACTGATGGATTACGACGAAGAGCTTGGAAAGGCACAGGCAGAGAGTGACCAAAAGGCAGCAACACTGCTGGGCGCTCAGTTGATCCTCTCTGCACTGGTTGACGAACAGGGTAAATCAGTACCTGCGTCTGATTTGCCTTCACCGGCAGAACTGCTGGCCGCTCATGATAACGCGGCGTTATTTGATGCAATCCGCGCTATCCAGAGCCACAGCTACGGCACGCTGGAGGAAGCCGAAAAAAACTGACCCACTCACCGTGGCTATGGCTGATCTATCAGTTGGCCGATCGCTTCGGTGAGCCTGACGTCAGAAAAATTGCAGCCCTCCCGGCCTCCATTATCCAGCACTGGGAGGCGTTCTATTCGCTGGTGGATAAGGCAACGTCCGATACTGCTAACCCGCCCCCTGTCAATCTGTCAGCCCCTGTCGCATCTGATGTTGATGAACAGTGTGCTGCCGTTATGCGAGCGCTCATGTAATGGCCGATGTAGCTACTCTGGCGGTAGCGCTGCACCTGAATTCCGCCAGTTTTAAATCTCAAATTGTCGATTCATTCAGAACGGCAGAAACCGCGTCAAAAAACTTCACGGGCAAGGCGCAGCAGGAAAGCCAGAAAACCACCGAAGCGCTGACCCAGATAGGCAATCAGGCGAAGCGCACCGGCGGTCAGCTTAACTCGTTGAGTGGTGCGCTCAGCGCCAGCCAGGGCGGCTTCGAAGGGCTGCGAAGTGTGATCAGCGGTCTGGCCGGTGGGAGTAACATCGCTGTCAGCACGCTGGCCAATACGTTAATCCCGACGCTCGACCGCACCTTCATCGGCTTTAAGGGGCTGACCAGCGGCTGGGAAGCCCAACGCGAAGCGGCGAAGGCTGCAGCCCTTGAGTTTAACAAGGCGGCGCAGGGCCAGATTGAACAGGCGCAATCTGCACGCCAGCAGGCTCAGGCGCAGTTCGACGCGGCCAAGCGTACCCGTGAACAGGCGCAAGCATCCCGCGAGCAGGCGCAGGAAATGGCGCGCTTCTATGCGGCCAAAAATCAGGAGAACCAGCTCTACGGCCTTTCGGTCAGCTATCAGAAAGAGTATGCCGACATTCACCGCAAGGTGCGCGAGGCTGATCTCGCTGAGGTCAGCGCCAAGGAGAAAATGGCGCAGGCATCAAAAGCGGTGCTGGCGGCAGATATTGCCGAATCCCAGGGCAAAACCAACCTGCTCTCCTCCCTTAACCAAATCAGCGTGGCCAACAAGGAGGTTTCCTTTACGGCGCGCGCGGCAGCGGTCAGCACTAACCTGATGAAAAGTGCGCTGGCCCTGCTGGGTGGCCCGGTAGGTTTAAGCATCATGGCGGCGGTTGCCGGTGCCACGGCATTGTATACCGCGTTCCAAAAAGGGGAAGCAGAGACCAAGGCATATACCGCAGCGCTTCAAAAGTCAGGGCTTCAGGCCATTATGACGGTGAATGATCTGCGCATGCTGACGATGACGCTTGGCGGCACAGAGAATGCGGTTAAGGCTGTCACCAGCGCTGCCGGCGCAGGATTCGGCGGCAATATGCTGTCGGACATAGCTGAAACCGGCACACGGATGAACGAGCTGGGTATGTCATCCGATGATCTTGTTTCGACGCTATCAAGCCTGAGCGGTGAACCTCTAAAGGCAATGGAGGCATTGACCAATCAGGGTGTTCAGCTCAACACCACGTTTATCGATCACATCGCCACGCTGTCCAGGCAGGGCAAAACCAGTGAAGCGACGGCGTTACTTCAGCAGAAATACCTTGATGATGTGAAAGCCAAAGTCACCGAGCAGGAGAACAGCGTCAGCGGCTTGGCGTCTATCTGGAAGTCGCTGAAAAATGAAGTGGCGTCCGCGTTTGATATCATTGGTCAGGCGCAGATGAAAACCGGCCAGGCGCAGGCACTGGCGCAGGGCGTTAAGCTGGATATCAGTAACGATACCGCTAACGAGGTGAAGAAAACCAACGAAGAGCTATACAAGCGGCGGCAGCAGGAACAGGAAGCCGCCCGGAAAGAGCTTAAGTTACAGAATGAAGTCTCCGCTGCTATTAAGGCTGGTGCTGATCCTAAAAAGGAACAGGCTCGCCTTACAGCCGAATTTAAGAAGCTACATGATCAGGGGCGTCTGAGCGCAGAGCAATATGCTCAAGCGTTGAAAGGCGTTAACAAGCAGTACGGTGAAAAGCCCAAAGCGTATAGCGATAGTGAAGGCGTAAGACGTCTACAGCAGTTGCAACAACAATCCTCTGTGCTACGCGCGCAGGCGCAAGATACCGACAAACTGACCGAATCGCAGAAAAAACTGGTGGCTTTCGATCAGGAGATTGCAGGGCTTCAGGGTAAGAAGCTGACCGCCGGTCAAAAAAGCCTGTTGTCCATGCAAGACCAGATCAGGGCGCAATTAACCGAAAATGTGGCGCTGGAAAAGGCAAACCGCGAAAGGGAGATTGGCAAAAAACTGTTGGAACAAACCCGTAGCCTGGTGATGGAAACGGCCGCGAAACAGCAGGAGTACGCCAACCGTAATGCGCAGATGACCATGTCAACTGATGCCTACGATCAGATGGTGGCTGAGCAGCAAATCCGGCAGTCTTTCCAGCAACACCGTTTGCAGCTGGACAAGGAAGTGACGGACAAAACGTCAGAGCAGTACATGCAACAGACGGCCATTCTCGCCAGTGAGCAGCAGAGGCAACTCGATATTGTCCGCAATGCTGCGCAGGAAAAAGCGGCTATCGAGGGCGATTACACCGCAGGGCTGAAAAAGGGAATGATGGACTGGTCAGCCAATGCCGGTAACGTTTATGGGCAGGTGAAAGACGCTACCACCCGAACATTTGACGGCATGACCGGCATGCTGACCAACTTCGTCACCACTAGCAAAGCCAGCTTTAACGACTTCGCCAAGTCTGTCCTGACCGATCTCGCCAGCATGATGATCAAGATGGCGATGTTCAACGCGCTGAAAGCCGGAATGAACTTCTTCGCACCCTCCGGCAATGACCCAGGGCAAGTACCGATGTTCGCCAACGCCAAAGGCGGCGTTTATTCGTCGCCGTCACTGAGTGCATACAGCGGGCAGATCGTCAGCAATCCCACCATGTTTGCGTTCGCCAAGGGTGCTGGCCTGATGGGCGAGGCTGGCCCAGAGGCGATCATGCCGCTCAAGCGTGGGGCGGACGGTTCGCTAGGTGTGCGGGCTATTGGTATGCCACAGCAGGCTGCTGCTGCGCCGAACGTCTACATCACCATTGAAGGCGGCGGCAATGTGAATACTCAGGCCGATCAGGGCTGGGAAGAGTTTGGCAAGCAGATGGGCAACATCGCCGCGCAGGAAAGCCAGAAGGTCATCAACCGGAACCTGAAGCCCGGCCAGCCTATCTGGAAAGCAATCAAGGGGATGTAATGGCTATTCAGACATTCAACTATCCGGCGCGCGTCAATGCCGCCGGTGATACCCGATTTCGTATCAGGAAAGCGCAGTTCGGCGATGGTTATATGCAGGTTTCCGGTGATGGGATCAACCCGATCATTCGCTCATGGGATTTGACCTTTATCGGTAAGTACAGCTACATCACGTCTATCATCGCCTTTCTTGAAGGTCATCAAGGGGTGAAGTCATTCCAATGGACACCTCCGACCAACGTTCCCGGCCTCTATCGCTGCGAAGGCTATAAGCCTGTCGCAATGGGCGGCGATAACTATTCACTGACGGCCACGTTTACCGAGGCCTTCCACGTTTAACCGAGATTAATCATGCTGAATACAGACCTGCAGAAGTTGGAGCCGGGCAACCGCGTTCGCCTTGTTGAAGTGGACGGTACGAAGTTCGGTGCTGATATTCTGCGTTTTCACAGCGACACTCTCCCCTATACGCCGGAGGAACTCGCCGCTGCTGGCGGGGACGAAACGAAACTACCCGCAAAATCGATCTGGTGGCAGGGCAAGGAGTACGGGCCGTGGCCGTTTTCCGTTGAGGGGCTGGAAATATCCTCCGACAGCCAAAGCACGGAGCCGAAATTGACGGTTGCCAATATCAACGGCCTGATCACTGCGCTTTGCCTTCAGTTTGAAGATATGGCACAGGCCAAGGTGCTGATCCACGATACGCTGGTGCATTACCTTGATGCCCGAAATTTCCCAGAAGGGAACCCAACGGCTGACCCGGTGCAGGAAAAGCTACAGGTGTTCTACATCGATCGCAAAGCGACGGAAAGCGATGAAGCGGTGGAGTTCGAACTCTCCAGCCCGGCAGACCTGCGGGGATTGCGCATACCGACCAGGCAAATCCACAGCCTTTGCACCTGGTGTTCGCGTGGATGGTATCGCACCGGTAAGGGCTGCGATTACGCAGGCACGCGATACTTTGACGACAAGGGAAATCCGGTGGATGACCCAAGTAAAGATCGGTGCGGTGGGCTGCTGAGTGATTGCCAAAAACGTTTTGGTGAGACTGAGCCTTTACCGTTCGGCGGTTTCCCTGGCGCAGCATTGATTAAGCAGTAGGTGGCGTTATGAAAGAGAAAACCATAGCGGCCATTATGGCGCATGCTGAGGCAGAGTATCCGCGCGAGTGTTGCGGCATCGTGGCGCAGAAATCCCGCGTGGAGCGTTATTTTCCCTGCCGTAACCTGGCGGACAATCCCACCGAACAATTTCATCTGTCGCCAGAGGATTATGTGACCGCTGCCGAGTGGGGGACGATCACAATGATTGTGCACAGTCACCCGGATGCCACCACGCAGCCAAGCGAACTGGACAAGGCGCAATGTGACGCGATGGAGTTGCCCTGGGTGATCGCCAGCTGGCCGGAGGGAGACTTGCGAACGATCATGCCGCGTGGGGAATTGCCGCTGATTGGTCGCCAGTTCGTGTTGGGGCATACCGACTGCTGGGGGCTGATCATGAGCTATTTCCGGCAGGAGCACGGCATAGCGCTCCAGGATTACCGCGTTGATTATCCGTGGTGGGAACGGGGCGAAAATCTCTACATGGACAACTGGTATGACTGCGGCTTTCGCGAGTTCGACGGCCCACCGATGCCGGGTGACATGGTGATTATGCAGGTTTCCGCACCAGTGGCGAACCATGCCGGTATTCTGCTTGAAGATGGTATGTTGCTGCACCATATGTACGGCATGCTGAGCCAGCGTGTTCCTTACGGCGGCTATTGGAAAGAAAGAACGATCAAAATTGTTAGGCTTAGGGCGTTAAGGTACTAATTTATTGTTTCTATGGCATCTGCTAACATATCGGTACTTTTTAGTCCGGATAGGTGTTAGTTAAATGAGAAATATTGGTTTCTTAATATTAGCTGTCGGCGTCATATGGGTGCTTGTGGCTTTAAATATTGATACAAGTGTTGCAACCGGATATGGTGGAAGAGTAAATAACATTGGATTGATGGCAAACAAACAAAATCAAATTATTATAGGTGGTATTGTCATTGTTTGTGGTTTGATAATCTCTGTGTTTTGCAAGTCTACCCCTTCCTATAAAATAGTCAAATGTCCTTTCTGTGCAGAGGGTATTAATCGTGATGCTGTGAAGTGCAAGCATTGTGGTAGCGATGTTTCAGAACATACAAGTAAAGGTCAGCTAACAAAAATTCATGGCCATGATGCTAATGAGCTGATTATTACTAACCCTGATGGTAAACGAGAATTGAATCTATCTGTGGTTTCGGAAATAGCAATGAAAATGCACATTGAAATGCCAAATAATAAAGCCCTTTCTGTTATGGTAACTAATGCGCCAACTATAAATATGTTCAAAGAAGCTATGGATAAGAAGATGGGGAGGGATTTTGAGTCACATCTAGAGAGCGAATTGATTAGGATAAAGAGTAAAAAATAATATTTATATTTACTGTTAGGGGAAAACCTCGTATTACGAGGTTTTTTATTGGAGGTGGTATGGGGTTTCTAGAGGTTCCACTTAGAACTATACGATTTCACGGCCCTATGATTAATGTGTTTGGCCGGGAGTTTAAGTATCGCGCGATAACAGTACCAAAGGCGATTGATGCGATGAAAAATCTGTTGCCAGGCTTTGAACGCTACATGCTTGAGGCGCACAAGCGCGGCCTGACATTTTCAGTTTTCGTTGGTAAGCGCAATGTCGGACAGGATGAGCTTGAACTCACCAAAGGGACGGAAGATATTCACCTTGTTCCCGTTGTGATTGGGAGCAAGCGCGCTGGCCTATTCCAAACTATTTTAGGCGTGGCATTGATTGGTGCGGCTATGGCCTTCTCACCCGCTGGGCTTGGTGTTTTTTCGGCAACGGGAGGGTGGGCTTCTATGGCTTATGCAGGTGCAGCAATGGCCCTTGGTGGTGTTGTTCAAATGCTCTCCCCGCAAATGGGCGGATTGCGCATGCGCCAAGACCAGGACAATAAGCCTAGCTATGCCTTTGGCGGGCCGGTTAACACAACGGCGCAGGGAAACCCCGTTGGTGTGCTTTACGGCACGCGTGAGATAGGCGGAGCGGTTATATCTGCTGGCATCTATACCGAAGACCAGCAATAACGACATTCGTTTGAACAGACAGCCGCATAGCGGCTTTTTTTATGGGCGAAATATGGCACA
>NZ_JVEL01000553.1:0-17954 GCF_001076875.1 Serratia sp. 506_PEND | reverse complement strand
AACTGCTCGGTTTCAACTTCGACAACGGCCGCGTCGACGTCAGCGCCCACCCGTTCTGCGGCGGCGTGCCGGAAGATGTACGCATCACCACGCGTTACAACGAGAAAGAGTTTTTGACCGCGCTGCTCGGCATCGTGCACGAGACCGGCCACGCCCGCTACGAGCAAAACCTGCCGCGCGATCTGCTCGGCCAGCCGGTCGCCCTGGCCCGTTCCACCGCTATCCACGAATCACAGAGCCTGCTGTTCGAAATGCAGCTGGCGCGCGGCAATGAATTCCTGAAAATATTGCGTCCGTTAGTCACCGCACAGTTTGGCGAACAGCCGGCGCTGGAAGAAGCCAACTTCATTCGCCTCAACCAGCGCGTTAAACCGGGCCTGATCCGCGTCGACGCCGACGAGGTGAGCTATCCTGCTCACGTCATCCTGCGCTACGAAATTGAAAAAGCGCTGATCGAAGGCGATATCGAAGTGGAAGACATTCCGGCGCTGTGGAATGAGAAGATGAGTGCTTACCTCGGCCTCGACACCATCGGCAACTACCGCAATGGCTGCATGCAGGATATTCACTGGACCGACGGCGCCTTCGGCTACTTCCCGACTTACACCCTCGGCGCGATGTACGCCGCGCAGCTGTTCCACAGCGTGCGCCAGGCCCTGCCTTCGCTGAGCGAAGATATCGCCGCCGGCAACCTGCAGCCGCTGTTCCACTGGTTGCAGCACAACATCTGGCGCCACGGCAGCCGTTTCCCGACCGAGACGCTGATCGTCAATGCGACCGGCGAAGCGCTCAACCCACGCTACTTCCGCCAGCATTTGGAAAACCGCTACCTGTAATCTCTCCTGGCGCGGCCCCAGCCGCGCCCTTTTTCCGTCTGCATGACCGGATAATGTTTCATAGCGCACGTTCCCTGCCGACAACGCCTTGGCCGCAGAGTGGCGGGTGGCTACTCATCATTAGTATGTTGTAACTAAAATGGCAAAAAACGCCGGCGTCCCGGCTTCTCATCCCAGCGCATGACGGGCGATCATCGCCGCCAGCTGAGGCCTCAACGGCGCAGGCAGGTCATGCCCCATGCCCGGCATAATATGCAATTTGGCGTTGACGACAGCCCGAGCGATCGCCACCCCGCCGGCCTTGCGCACCAGCCGATCGCGATCGCCGTGAATGACCAGCGTCGGCGCGGCTATGCGCCGGCTGTAGCGACGCAGATCGCCGCTGCCGAGCAACGCGGAAAGTTGCCGCTGCACACCTTCGGGATCCACGCCCCGCTTCAATAGCCGATTAACCAATGCATCCAGTTCCGCCTCCTCCGGCGGGTAAAACCGGGTACCGAGCGCGCGCAGGAAGGCCTTCATTCCCTCGTGGCGCTGCTGCAGCGTCAAATCGGCCGCCGGCCGGCGCGCCAACAGCCACAACAGCGAAGGCGCCGGCGGTGGCAACAGCGGCTGATTGGTGCTGGAGAACAAGATGCATAACGAGGCGACGCGCTGCGGGTATTCGGCGGCCAGCACCTGGGCGATCATCCCTCCCATCGAAGCGCCCAGTACGTGAGCCTGCGGGATGCGTAAATGATCGAGCAGATGCGCCGCGTCCGTCGCCATGTCCCCCAGGGTATAAGGCACCGGCGTTTGCCAGCCGAGCTGAGCGCGCAGCATCAGCAGCCACAACGGCTGCGTGCGCTGCGCCTGCGTTTTGCCGGAAAGGCCGACGTCGCGGTTGTCATAACGGATCACCCGAAATCCCTGGGCCACCAGGGCGCGGCAGAAGTCGTCAGGCCACAACAGAAGCTGCGCGCCGATGCCCATGATGAGCAGCAACGGCGGGTGCGCCTCATCGCCCCAGTCCTCATAGGCCAGCGGCACCTCGCCCTGTTCGGTCACGCCACAACGAATCACTATCTCGTTCATTTTAAATCTCTTTTACCGTGCCTGGCGGTCATTATAGCAGCAATCCCCTCGCCGCCGCCGCCCTGTACATTAGGTTACATGCCGAAACCAATCACTCACGGAAAGCCGGGCGCCGTTTGCCTACTATCATTTCAACGGCCCCGCAGTGGGGTTGATACCCAAAAGTCATGTTGAGGATTCTACGATGAAAAAAGTATTAGCTCTGGTTGTTGCCGCTGCAATGGGTCTGTCTTCCGTGGCTTTCGCTGCCGAGGCTGCCACCACCGCACCTGCGGCTACCGCAACCACCGCCACCGCTGCGCCGGCTAAAGCTCAGGTGAAACACCACGGCAAAAAAGCACCGGTACAGAAAGCGCAGGCGGCCAAGAAGCATCACAAAAAAGCCGCGAAGAAATCCCCGGCTCAAAAGGCCCAGGCGGCTAAAAAGCACCACAAGAAAGCCAGCCACAAAAAAGCGTAATGACGTGAGGGTCCCCTCATCGCTTCAGGCTTGACGTGTACGACACCCGGTTCGCCGGGTGTTTTTTCATCGGGGGGTTCTCATTGATGCTGCGCCGCTACCTGTTCGAGATCGTTCTGACCGCCCTGATCCTTTGCGGACTGATCGCCGTCTTTTTTTACCTGTAGCCTGCCGCGTTGCCGGCGGGAAATTATTGAAAAATCAATTATTGCCCATCCACATGGCTGCTAAATCAGTCTATAGTTAGCATTCAGTGTGTTTATGGATGATCCGTATTTGTCAGGCAAGAGATCTATGCGCATATCCGTTTTACTGTTGCTGTGCTCACTCCCGCTTATCGCTGCTCAGGCGGCACGCGCCGACGGCCCGTCCAAGGCCGAGCAAACGCGTCTGTTTTTCGGCAAAGATGAACGAATCAAGGTCACGGATACCGCCGCCCAGCCGTGGCAAGCCATCGGCCAGGTCGAAACCGCCAGCGGCAATCTGTGTACCGCCACGCTGATCTCTCCGCACCTGGCGTTGACCGCCGGCCATTGCGTTCTGGCGCCGCCCGGGCAACTGGATAAAGCCATCGCCCTGCGCTTCGTGGCGGGCGATAAATCCTGGCGGTATCAAACCGGCGATATCGAGACCCTGGTCGACAGCAAGCTGGGCAAAAAGCTGAAGCCGGACGGTGATGGCTGGATCGTCCCGCCCGCGGCGGCCGCTTATGACTTTGCGCTGATCCGTCTGAAAGACAAAAAGCCGCTGCCGATCGCCCCGTTGCCGCTGTGGCAAGGCGACAGCAAGGCGTTGACCCAGGCCCTAAAACAGGCCAAGCGGCTAATAACTCAGGCGGGTTACCCGGAAGACCACCTGGATGACCTCTACAGCCACCAAAACTGCAAGGTCACCGGCTGGGCCCAGCAAGGCGTACTGTCGCACCAATGTGATACCCTGCCCGGCGACAGCGGCTCACCGCTGCTGTTGAAAACCGCCGACGGCTGGCAACTGATCGCCATCCAAAGCTCGGCGCCGGCGGCGAAAGATCGCTATCGCGCCGATAACCGCGCCCTGGCGGTGCCCGGCATCCGCGAAGCGCTGGACGCCCTGGCGGCAGGCAAATAATCCTCTCACAACGGCGCATTATGCGCCGTTGTGCTTTTTCAGCCTCCTTGCATATAGCGCCGCGGCGTGGTGCCGGTGAACTGACGGAAAAACGCGATAAACGCACTGTCGCTGGAAAACCCCAACCGCTGTGCCACCGCGCTGACCGACGGCAACGACGCCAGCAGTTCGATCGCGCGCATCAGCCGCCACTGCTGGCACCACTGCTGATAGCTCAGGCCGGTTTCCCGCTGAAACAGCCGCGTCAGCGTTTTGGCGTGCAGGTGCAAGCGCTGCGCCAACGCCGCCAACGCCGGCAACTCGTCGCTCTCCGGCAGCGTCGCCAGCCAGGCGGCAAGACGCTTATCCTGCGGCAGCCGCAACTGGGTATTCTCGCGCTGCGCCTCGCCCAACTCATTGATCAGCACCGCCAGCAAATCGCGCGCGTGGGGCTGCGCCAACGCATAGTCCAACGGCCAGTGCGCGATGCGCTCGACGATCGCCGCCAACAGCGGGTTTACCGCCAGCACCGTTGCCTGTGGCGGCATGGCGACCGTCAGCGCCGGATCGAAATACAGCGAGCGATACGCGACGCGGCCGCGCAGCTGCACTCGATGCGCAATGCCGCCCGGTATCCAGACGCTGCGCGTCGGCGGCAGAATCAGCCACTGCTGCGCCAACGTGACCGTCATGCACCCCTGCGGCGCATACAGCAGCTGCGAACGCTGATGCCAATGCAGCCCGGAGTCGTGATCCGCCAGTGCCGCCGCGATGCCGAGAGCCGGTGCCGGCAGCCGATCCGGGTCGAACGGGTGATGCTGTTGAATCAGCGCCATCAGACTGTCCTATACCTGTTGTTTTTTGTCCGGATGATTGTAATCGAACAAAACGCCGCTCCCTATACTGGCCGCCTTAACTTTTAGGGAGAATGTGCATCATGCAACGCTTATCTTTGCCGCTGCTCGTCACCGCCATCATGACGCCGCAGCTCCTGGAAACGCTGTACAGCCCGGCGCTCACCGCCATCCGCAGCGACTTCGGCGTCAGCGCCGCGCAGGCCGGGCAGACGTTATCCATCTATTTCTTCGCCTTCGCCCTCGGCGTCGCCTTTTGGGGAGCCTTCTGCGATCGGTTCGGCCGCCGTCCGGCGATGCTGGCCGGCCTGGCGCTCTATCTGGTCGGCGCCGGCCTCGCGCTGCTGAGCGGCAGTTTCACGCTGTTGCTGGCCGCCCGTGCGCTGATCGCCTTCGGCGCCGCGGTCGGCTCAATCGTCACGCAAACCATGCTGCGTGATGTCTATCAAGGCCCCGCGCTGGGGCGCATGTTCGCGCTGGTCGGCATCGCGCTCTCCATCAGCCCGCTGCTGGGGATGTTCGCCGGCGGCGCGCTGGTCGCCTGGGGCGGCAGCGCGGCGATTTTCACCGCACAGGCGGCCTGGGCGCTGGCGCTGCTGCTGTGGAGCTACGGCACATTGCCGGAAACGCGGCGGCGGCAAACCGCAACGGCTGCCGCGCCGGGCATTGCCCTGACGGCAATACTGCGCGATCGGCACATCTGGTGCTCGGCGCTGCTGGTCGCCAGCTTCAATATCATGGTGTTCAGCTACTTCAGCCTGGCGCCGTTCATGTTTGAAAGGCTGGGGTTGAACAGCCAACAATTTGGCTACTCGGGCGTGATGCTGGCTTTGGGCAGCCTGGCGGGGGCGCTGTTGAACCGCCACCTGCTGGCGCGCGGCGTCAGCGCCAAACATCAGATCCTGCTGGGCGGTTTGCTGGCGGCGGCCAGCGGCGTGGCATTGTTCTGGTGGCAACACAGCCTGTGGATGCTGCTCCCCTGCGCGCTGGTGATGCTGGCGTTCGGGTTGGCTATCCCGAATGTGCTGAGCCAGGCGCTGAGCCGCTACCGGCAGCAACTCGGCACCGCCGGCGCGTTATTCGGGCTGCTGTACTATCTGTTGATCGGCCTGGGGCTGACGATCGCGGCGCGCGGGCAGGACTTGGCCGCCACGCTGCTGCTGTGCGGCCTGTTGAGCCTGTGGTGCGCCGGCCGCTTGCCGGCCGGTGCGCCCGAGCTTAACCCGAAAGCTGCTCGATAGTTTGCAAAATGCGCTTGTCGGAAATAGGGTAAGGCGTGCCCAACTGCTGCGCGAACAGGCTGACGCGCAGCTCTTCGATCATCCAGCGCACCGCCTTCACCTCTTCCTCCTGCTGTCGCTTCGGCGGCAGCTTGTTCAACCACTGCTGCCACGCCTGCTGCACCTGCTCCACCCGCAACATCTGCGCGCGGTCGCGGTGCGGATCGATAGCCAATTTTTCCAATCGGCGCTCGATCGCCTGCAGGTAACGCAGCGTATCCGGCAGGCGTTTCCACCCGTTGCCGGTCACGAAGCCGCGGTAGACCAGCCCGCCGAGCTGGGTCTTGATGTCCGACAGCGCCAGCGCCAACGACATGTCCACCCGGCCCTTCAGCCGTTTGTTGATGTTGAAGACCGCCGTCAGGATCTGTTCAACCTGCTTGGCCACCTCGACGACCGTGTCGTTCAGCTCGGCGCGGATCTGCTCCTGCAGGCGCGCAAAGCCTTCTTCTTGCCAGACCGGGCCGCCGTGTTCGGCGATCAGCTTGTCGATGCCGCACGAAATGCAGTCGTCGATCAGCTCCAGCACCTTGCCGTACGGGTTGAAATAGAGCCCCAGCTTGGCCTTGTTCGGCAGCTTTTCATGCAGGTATTTGATCGGCGAAGGAATATTCAGCAACAGCAGGCGGCGCGTGCCCTGCCACATCGCCTGTTGCTGCTCGATTTCGCTGTCGAACAGGCGGATCGCCACGCTGTCCTTTTCATCCACCAGCGCCGGGTAAGCCTTCATCGAATAGCCGCCGCGCTTCTGCTCGTAAAACGCCGGCAGTTGGCCAAAGCTCCAGACATGCAGATTGCTCTGCTCCAGCCCGTCGTCGGCCACCGCCGACAGCGTCTCCTGCACCTTCTCTTTCAGCTGCAGGCGCAACGCGGCCAGGTTTTTGCCTTCGCGCAGCGTCTGGTTTTTCTCTCCCACCACGCGGAAAGTCATCTTCAGGTGATCGGGCACCTGATCCCACTGCCAGTCATCACGTGACACGGTCACACCAGTCATGCGCCGCAGCTCGCGCTCCAGCGCGTCCAGCAGCGGCAATTCCAGCGCCGTTACGCGGCCCAGGAACGCCTCGGCGTAGTTCGGCGCCGGCACGAAGTTGCGACGCACCGGTTTCGGCAGCGACTTGATCAGCGCAATCACCAGCTCACGGCGGATGCCGGGGATTTGCCACTCGAAGCCCTGCTCCTCCACCTGATTGAGGATCGGCAGCGGAATATGCACCGTCACGCCGTCGGCGTCGGTGCCCGGTTCGAACTGATAGCTCAGCCGCAGCTTGAGATTGCCCTGATGCCAGAAGTTCGGGTAGTCGAGCGCGCTGATCTTGTTGGCGCCGTCTTTGATCAGCATCTCTTTTTCGAAGTTCAGCAGATCCGGCTGCTGTTTGGCCGCGTTCTTCCACCAGCTGTCGAAATGACGGCCGGACACCACGTCGTTGGGGATCCGGCGATCGTAGAAGCCGAACAGCGTTTCGTCGTCCACCAGAATATCGCGGCGGCGCGATTTATGCTCCAGCTCTTCCACTTCGGCGCGCAGCTTTTGGTTGTCGCGGAAGAAGGCGTGGCGCGTCTGCCAGTCCCCCTCCACCAGCGCATGGCGGATAAACAGCTCGCGGCACAGCAATGGATCGATGGCGCCGTAATTGACCTGGCGCGCCGCGACGATCGGCAAACCGAACAGCGTGACCTTTTCGCTGGCCATCACCGCCCCCTGCGACTTCGACCAATGCGGCTCGCTGTAGGTGTGTTTCACCAGATGCTGAGCCAGCGGCTCGATCCATTCCGGTTCGATGCGCGCGGCGATGCGCCCCCACAGGCGGCTGGTTTCCACCAGTTCGGCCACCATGGTCCACTTCGGCGGCTTCTTGAACAGGCCGGAGCCGGGGAAGATCGAAAAGCGGGCGTTGCGCGCGCCGGTAAATTCCTGCTTGTCCGCATCCTTCTGGCCAATGTGCGACAGCAAGCCGGTCAGCAGCGCGGTGTGCACGCTGCGGTAGTCGGAAGGCGTGCTGTTGATAGGCAACCCCAGCTCTTTCACCACCTGGCGCAGTTGGGTATAGATATCCTGCCACTCGCGCACCCGCAGGTAATTGAGGAAATCGTTGCGGCACAGCCGGCGGAACTGGCTGGAAGAGTTCGCCTTTTGCTGCTCCTGCAGATAATCCCACAGGTTGACGAACGCCAGGAAATCCGAGTCTTTGTCGGCGAAGCGGCGGTGTTTTTCGTCCGAGGCCTGCTGCTTGTCCATCGGGCGCTCACGCGGATCCTGAATCGACAGCGCGGCGGTGATGATCATCACCTCGCGCACGCTGCCGCTCTTCTGCGCTTCCAGCACCATGCGCGCCAGACGCGGGTCGATCGGCAACTGCGCCAGTTGGCGGCCTTGCGGCGTCAGCTGATAGTGGCCGTTGTCGGCGGTGGCGATCGCCCCCAGCTCTTCCAGCAGGCGCACGCCATCCTGAATGTTGCGTTTATCCGGCGCTTCGACGAACGGAAACGCGGCGATGTCGCCCAGCCCCAGCGAGGTCATCTGCAGAATGACCGACGCCAGGTTGGTGCGCAGAATTTCCGGATCGGTAAACGCCGGCCGCGACAGGAAATCCTGTTCGGAGTACAGACGAATGCACACCCCTTCCGACACGCGGCCGCAACGCCCTTTACGCTGGTTGGCGGAGGCCTGCGACACCGGCTCGATCGGCAGGCGCTGCACCTTGGTGCGGAAGCTGTAGCGGCTGATGCGCGCGGTGCCCGGATCGATGACGTATTTGATGCCCGGCACCGTCAGCGAGGTTTCCGCCACGTTGGTGGCCAGTACAATACGGCGGCCGTGGTGCGACTGGAACACCCGATTCTGCTCGCTGTTCGACAGACGCGCATACAGCGGCAGCACTTCGGTGTGCGGCAGATTGAGGCGGTTCAGGGCGTCGGCGGTGTCGCGGATCTCGCGCTCGCCGCTCATGAAGATCAGAATGTCGCCCGGCCCTTCGCGTCCAAGCTCGTCCACCGCATCGAAAATCGCCTGCAGCTGGTCGCGATCGGTATCGTCGCCGTCGTCGACCACCGGGCGGTAACGCACCTCCACCGGGTAAGTGCGTCCGGAAACCTCGATGATCGGCGCATTGTTGAAGTGGCGCGAGAAGCGCTGCGGATCGATGGTCGCCGAGGTGATGATCACCTTGAGATCCGGGCGCTTCGGCAACAGTTCACGCAGGTAGCCGAGAATAAAGTCGATGTTGAGGCTGCGCTCGTGCGCTTCATCGATGATCAGCGTGTCGTACTGCATCAGCAGGCGATCCTGCTGAATCTCCGCCAGCAAGATACCGTCGGTCATCAGCTTGACCAGGGTGTTTTCCCCCACCTGATCGTTGAAGCGCACCTTGTAGCCCACGCTGCCGCCAAGCGGGGTTTCCAGCTCGTCGGCGATGCGGTTGGCGACGGTGCGCGCCGCCAGGCGGCGCGGCTGGGTATGGCCGATCAGCCCTTTCACACCACGCCCCAGCTCCAGACAGATCTTCGGCAACTGTGTGGTTTTCCCCGAACCGGTCTCCCCGGCGACGATCACCACCTGGTGATCGCGGACAGCGTTTAAAATGTCCTGCTTTTTCTGGCTAACCGGCAGGCTTTCCGGATAGGTAATGCGCGGGCAAGACGCGGCGCGCGCCTGCACTTTTTGCCGCGCCGCCGCGATGTCGCTTTCCACTTCGGCGGCGACCGCCAGCTGGGCATCGGGATTTTTGATTTTTCGTGCGCCCTGCAGGCGACGACGCAGGCGTTGTTGATCGCGGAGCATCAGCTCGCCCAGTTGGGCCGGCAGTGCCTCGAGCGGAGATTTCACGTTCGGTGTTCCTTGTTTCATCGTGGCCAAGACCAGGCTTGGCAACGGTTTAATGTTTTTTTAGCGATTTTTTTGCTTTAGCCGCACAGCCTATCACAAACGGCTTTTTCCCCCTACTTTCGCGAGTAAAGCCTCGGCATGTTATTCAATAAAATCGAACGAAGATCTCGAAATATTGCGCTATCACTGTGGGTGGAATGTGAATAGCATGTACTTCATGCAAGGGACGCTGAGTCCTGATGTCACTGTCACAACGTAAGGAATTATCGATGAGCAACGTATTGGTTCTGAAATCAAGCATCCTGGCGACCTACTCTCAGTCTAACCAACTGGCCGATTTCTTCGTAGAGCAATGGAGCAACGCCCATGGCGGCGATACCATCACCGTGCGCGATCTGGCCGCACAGCCAATCCCGGTGCTGGACGGCGAACTGGTCGGCGCGCTGCGTCCTTCCGATGCTCCGTTGACCCCGCGTCAACAAGAAGCGCTGGCGCTGTCGGACGAGCTGATCGCCGAGCTGCAGGCCAATGACGTCATCGTGATTGCCGCACCGATGTACAACTTCAACATCCCGACCCAACTGAAAAACTATTTCGACCTGGTTGCCCGCGCCGGCGTGACCTTCCGTTACACCGAAAACGGTCCGGAAGGCCTGGTGAAAAACAAACGCGCCGTGATCCTGACCAGCCGCGGCGGCATCCATAAAGGCACCCCGACCGACCTGGTAGAACCTTACCTGCGTCTGTTCCTGGGCTTCATCGGCATCACCGACGTGGAGTTCGTCTTCGCGGAAGGCATCGCCTATGGCCCGGAAGTGGCGACCAAAGCACAGGAAGACGCCAAGGCGGCCCTGTCTCAGGTGGTTGCTGCCTAAGACCCTGCGCAGGGGCGCCGTGCCCCTGCCGGACAAGAGGCAAGTCCTGTCAAACCTGCACTACCCTCATAATAATCATCTATCCGTATCTTTTGGCGCGCCAGACGGCGCGCTTTTTTTTATTTCTTCAGCCACTGCCCGTTGATGCCGCGCACATACTCGCCGCTTTGCGCGCGCGTCACCAGCTTTTGCCCGGCCATGCGCGCCACTTCGTCGACGGCGATATGGTTGCCGTCCGCCACTTCCTGATACTTCTCGGCGCGGCCGGCGTTGATGCGTTTCACCAGCGCCAGGGTTTCCGCGTCCTGCTTCACCGGCGCGATATAACCGCTCAGGGTTTCCCCCACCCGACCTTGCTGCTTCGCCTCATCCAGCGTCAACGCCATCGCCATGCCGCTGAACAACCAGGCGGCGCCGGCCAGCCACAAATAACGTTTTTTCATGTCGGCTCCTAGAACAGACCGCTTTGGGTTTTCAGCAGGTTTTCGACGTCCTTATCCACCTTGATATGAATTTCATGCTCGATCTTGACGTTCATATTGATGGTGATCGGATCCTTCGGCGTCGCCACCTCGATGCGCGGCACGCAGCCGCTCAGCAGCGAAACGCACAGCACCGCTGCCAGCGCCGACACACTCATGATTTTCATTGTTGCTCCCCAGGTTGTGAGAGGGCCTGCTCCAGCCACTCCTGTAAATTGTCGCCGAAGCGCAAACTGCGCCACAGCTGAAACACGTTTTCCTGATGGCGATAGTTCAGGATCACCTCGCGCTTGGCGCTTTTCTGCGGGTTGATGCCGTCGATGCGCGCGCTCAGCGTCAGCTCGCCCAGGTTGTCGAGATCGACCCGGGCGTGCGAACGGTTGATTTCCATGTAGCGCAGCCAGTCGATCGCCGCGCCGGTCGCCAGGTTGTTGCTGCCGATGGCGTCGGCCATGTCTTTGTCCAGGCGCAGCGTCAACGTGCCGGCGTTGGCGATCCAGCCGTTTTGCACCAGCCATTTCGGGTGATTCAGGAACAGCGGCAGCTCGCCGTCGACCCGGCCGGACATGGCGAACTGCTTCGGTTTCAGAGCGGTGAACAGCGCGCTGAGATCGACCTTGTCCAGCTTCAGCACCGCGGCGTCATGCTGCGGCAACCGCAGCGCCGACAGGCTGATATGCCCGTTGAGCATGTCCACGCCGACGTTGCTCAACGTCAGCGGCTGCCTTTCGCTATAAGGATAGGTGCCCTGCAGATCGGCGGAAATGTTCTGCATCTCGAACAGGTTGCTGAAAGACTTGATGCGCAGCGACACCGGCTGTTTGGCCCCCAATTGCCACTGATGCTGCTTGAACCGGTACGACAGGATAAAATCCAGGCCGCTCATCTCGCCGTCCTTCAGCCACATGCCGCCGTTTTTCACCACCCAGTGGCCACCGGCCTCGAACCCCTGTTCGCGCGCGGCGGAAAACGCCGACTGCGCGTAAAACTCGCCGTCGCGCAGCGTGAGATTGAGATCCGGCGCCAGCAGCGGTTGGAACACCTTCAGCGACTGTTTCGGCCACCAGGCTTCGCCGCGCAGACGTTCGCCGTCCCAACGGCCGCGCAGCGCGATCGGCCCAATCTGTTGCGCCTGCAGTTTGCCCTGCAGTTGGAAACTGTCCGGCGAACGGCCGTTTACCTGCAGCGCCAGCACCGGCGCCGGCAGATAGCCGCCGTCGCTGAAGCTGACCTTATCCGCCGCCAGCTGCAACTCGCCGTTGAACTGCGGACTTTGTTCATCACGCCGCCAGCGCAGCGGCTGATTGAGGCTCAGGCGCGGCGCGGCGACCGTCACCAGACCGTACTTCAACTTATCGAAGCCGGTGGAAAGTTTGTCGAGCACCAACTCACTGTCGCGCCAACGGCCGCTGCCGGCGACGTCCCAGGCGGCCTGCAGCGGCGGCAAGCGGCCATTGCCCCAGTAACGCCATTGCCAGTTGCCCTTGTCCGGCCAGAAATCCTGTGCCTGGCCGTCCAGGTGCAGCTTGAAGCGGCCCCAGTAACTGTCGCTGGCGCTCAAAATCGCCTGCAGGCGGCCGGTGATGCCGGCGGCGGTCACCTTCACGCCCGCCAGCGGCAAACGCGCCTCTTCCAGCGTCATTTCCGGCGTCACCTTGCCCCACAGGCGCAGCAGCGACCCCGGCTGCAGCACCAGCGTCGGGTTGAGAATGCTGCCGCCGATCACGCCCGGGATCGACGCGGTAGTGGAAAAGTCGGCCAGATTGGCCTGGCCGGTCAGTTGGAAGCGCAGATCGCTGTCGGTCAACCCCACCTTGCCCGGCCCGAGGGTGAGCACCGCATTGCCCTTGCCGTTGTGACCCGCAGTGATGACGTTCAGCCGCGCGCTGATCTCCGTTTCATCCAGCCCTTTGCTCCAATCGTGCAGCGCGATGCTGAGCCCGCCGTTCAACGGCTGCTCGCTGTACGGCCAACGCCACTCTCCCTGCTTAATGCTGACCCGCTGCGGCGAGACTTCCCACGGCAACACCGCCAGCGGGCGATCGTCACCTTTTTCGCTTACCGTCAACACGCCCTGCTGCTGTTGCCAGCGCATGTCCAGCAATACCGGTTTTTCCAGATAGGCGGTCTGCATTTCCCCCTGCAACGCGCCCTGCGTCGGCAGGCTAGCCAGATCCAACGGAATGGTTATCTTGCCGGCGAGCTGCAGCGGTTGTGCGCTGTTGGGCGGAACCACGGTCAGGCTCTGCAACGTCAGCTGCTGTTTTTCATCCAGCTGCGCCTCGGCGCTGAGATTCGGCCCCCGATAATGCAGACGTTGCCCGTCGGGGCCGGAGGAAAGCTGCAGCTTGCCGGCATAGCGCTGCCAGGGAATGAGCGTCAGGTCATTAATGGTGAGATCCAGCGGCGGCAGCTGTTGCTGCAGCTGATCGAGCGCCAGCGGCGCGCTGTTGGCGTCGCCGTTCGGCAGTTTTGACAAACAGGCGCTATCGACGCTGACCTTATCGCTCGACAGCTGCCAGCGGCCCTGGCGGTAAGCCAGCCGCGTCGGCCCGACGTTGGCCAACAGGCAATCTTGCGCAGTGAAACGCGCCCCCGCCAATGCCAGGCCGCCCTGGCGCCAGTGCAATTTGCCCTGCAATTCCAGGCGGCTCCCCGCCGGCAACCAATGCGATAACACCCCCGGCAGCCAGCGCGGCAAGGTTTGCCACAACGCCAGCACCAGGATTGCGCAGCCCGCCACCGTCCCTATGAATACTTTCAATCGCCTGGTCATTAAATGATTGCTTCGTTCCTGAGTTAGGCATTGGTTAAGTCTATGCCTGAATTGACAATAATGATGGCACGAATTTGACATAGGGTGAAGCCGAGCGGGCTCGCAGAAGCGATTTGCACCTTTTTGGCGCAAACGTGTGCGGAGTTGTAGATTTTCGTTACAACTACATCACATAAACAGGACAGTTTTCAGACTTTTGTTATTGTTGTTACCGTTGATGATTAATAGTCTTGCAACCATTCTAATAAAAGTTTAGCTGCTAGCTAACTGTGTACTAGAGAAGCCATTCCCCACACCCCCGTGGGGATTTTTTTGCCGTTAATTTCAAATCACGGCCTCAATAAAAGCCTGTACTATGCGGCTGTCGCTCGCTTTACGCCAGATAGCATAAATATCGCTGCGCATTTCATTCCCGCACTCGATATACGCCACCTCCCGCTGTCGCGCGAGGCTTTCAGGGACAAACGCATACCCCAACCCCGCTGTTACGCAGGCGAATATCACGTCGTAGCATTCCACCTCCAGCAGCGCGGCGGGGATGATTTGCTGCTTTTGCAGCCAGGCGTCCACCAGATGGCGATAGTGGCATTGACGCGAATAAACATAGAGATCGCTTTTTGCCAGCAACGCTGGCTGATACGCCCCGCCAATGAAGACCAAACGCTCCTGAAAAGCACGCCGGCTCTGCAGCTGCGGATGTTCTATCGGCCCATCTGAAAACACCACGTCCAGAGTCCCTTTTTGCAATTGAAACTCCAGATCCAGCGAATAGCCTTGCACCACACTCAACTGAACGCGGCGGTTCTGCGCACGGTAATGCGCCAACTTTTGCGGCAGATGATGACTCAAGGCGATATCCAGCGCGCCAAGCTTCAATTCACCCTGTACCGGATCCTGTTCAAGCTGCGCTCGCGCCCGCTCTTCGATAGCCAAAAAGCGCTTGGCCTTATGGTAAAGCGCCCGGCCTTCCGGTGTGAGCGACAGCCGATTGCGCTCACGATCAAATAGCGTAACGCCACACGCCGTTTCCAACTCTTTTAATTTCTTGGTCACGTTAGAGGGCACGCAAAACAGCCGCTCCGCCGCAGCCGTGAGACTCTCCGACTCCACCACCATGCAAAAGGTGACCAACTGAGCACGTTTCAACACCGCAATCCTTCACCAAAAATGAATGATAACCGAACTTTATTTCACTTTTAATCAACCATCAAGCCCATAGAATCCTCGCAGTCAGCACATTGCTGCCTCCTGGAAATTCCAGTTTCATTATCGACAGAGGAAATAAACCATGATCACGCTCAACGTCTTTTTTCAGGTCAACCCGGCCAAACGCCCAGCTTTTCTCAGTCTGCTCAACACTATGGTGCAGGAATCCAATAAAGAAACCGGCTGCTCTTTTTACCAGCTTTGGCAATGCCAGAACGATGAAAACAGCTATGCGCTGATCGAAAACTGGGACGATAAGGCGGCGCTTTCGGCACACCAGAAAACGCCGCATTGGATCGCCTTTAACGATGCCGTCAACGGGTATTTGACCCATGATTACGATGAGCACCATTACACGGAAATCGCTCGCTAACATCGCGTGAACCGGCCCAATGCGGGCCGGTTTCATCCCCCTGTTTCATCGGACAAACCCCGTGCAGGACAAACCGCTAACCAATTGTCGAATTTACTAAAATCTGTTAAATTGATCACAAAATCACGGTGGAGAAACCACGATGAAATTGGCGATATACAGTACCAAACAGTATGACCGTAAATACCTCGAACTGGTGAACCAGCAGTTTGGCTATGAGCTGGAATTCTTCGACTTTTTACTCAGTAAAAAAACCGCCAAAACGGCCGCCGGTTGCAAGGCGGTGTGTATCTTCGTCAACGACGACGGCAGCCGTGAAGTGCTCGAAGAACTGGCGGCGCTGGGCGTCGAAATTCTCGCCCTGCGCTGCGCCGGTTTTAATAACGTCGATCTGGACGCCGCCAAAGAACTGGGCATCAAGGTGGTGCGCGTGCCGGCCTACTCGCCGGAGGCCGTGGCGGAACACGCGGTAGGCATGATGATGTGCCTGAACCGCCGTATTCACCGCGCTTATCAGCGTACCCGTGACGCCAACTTCTCGCTGGAAGGGCTGATCGGTTTTAACATGCACAATCGCACCGCCGGCGTGATCGGCACCGGTAAAATCGGCGTGGCGACAATGCGCATTCTGAAAGGCTTCGGCATGAAGCTGCTGGCCTACGATCCGTTCCCGAGCGAACAGGCGCTGGAACTGGGCGCGGAGTATGTCGATCTGAAGACGCTGTACGCGCAATCCGACGTGATCACCCTGCACTGCCCGCTGACGCCGGAGAACCACCATTTGCTGAATGCCGACGCCTTCGCGATGATGAAAAACGGCGTAATGGTGATCAACACCAGCCGCGGCGCGCTCATCGACTCCACCGCCGCCATCGATGCGCTGAAGCAGCAAAAAATCGGCGCCCTCGGGATGGACGTCTACGAGAACGAACGCGACCTGTTCTTTGAGGACAAGTCTAACGACGTGATTCAGGATGACGTGTTCCGCCGCCTGTCGGCCTGCCACAACGTGCTGTTCACCGGCCATCAGGCTTTCCTGACCGAAGAGGCGTTGACCAGCATTTCCCAAACCACGCTGCAGAACATCAGCCAGTTGGATCGCGGCGAAACCTGCCCGAACCAGTTGAACGCCTGAGCGTAACTTCGGGGCGCCCTTGCGGCGCCCTGTTTATTTGAGAGAACGCGATGAGAAAAACCACGGTGGCCGCCCTTGCGGCGCTGGCCTTAGCGGGGTGCAGCATGAAACCACACACGGCCGTCACGCCAGGCGATCTGCTGCATCACAACTTCGTGTTGCAAAGCGTGGATGGCGACACGGCAAAATCACCGGCGGGCGGCGGGCTGCTCAATCTGGAGTTCGGCGAGAACCTGCATGTCTCCGGCACGATGTGCAACCGCTTTTTCGGTCAGGGGCAATTACGCGACGGCGTGCTGACGGTGAAATCGCTGGCCACGACGCGCAAGCTGTGCCCTGATGAGCAGCGCAACCGCTGGGATCGGGTGATCGGCACCGTGCTGGAAAACGGCGCCGAAGTGACGCTAAACGCACAGCAGCTGACGCTTACCGGCAGCGGCCACACGCTTATTTATACCCTGCGCGATTGGGTGTATTGATCCTGCAGGCCAGGCGCCGGGGCTTATCCGGCGCAGCTGCCCAGGGCCAGCGTGCGCTCTTCGCACTGCTTGCCGTTCGGCATCTGGCACATGCGCAGCGCTTCACCATTCAAATTGTGCGCGATGGTGGTAACGCCACCGACCGCCGCGCAACCGGTGCTGGTCTGCAACGTATTGATTCTGGCACTGTTGCCCTGCTGTACTGGCTCTTCGTTATTGCTGCTGCAGGCGGCTAAAAGCAGCACGGCGCTGGCAAGCAGCCATTTTGATGTCGTCATTATCCCACTCCTGAACCCGGAACTGCGCTGTGTAAAATCGCCATTGCTGATAACGCGCGTCACTTGGCGGACACGTTTCGCTATCTTTGATGCAAACTTGTTTAATCTAGCTCGATATATAAATAATGAAAATATATTCCAGCCATTATTTGTCGTTTTTTTGCGCCGGCCGGACATTTATTTTGTTTGCAGAATATTTCCGTGACGGCGCCACTCGCTGCCAGGCGCTGGCTGCACGCAAAAAGTGATAACGTCACCGCTGCCATCAAGGAAGTTTTTCCCGCGACATTGGTATTAATTATCTTCGCGTGCTTTCATTGCGGCGGCGCATTTTTTGCTACCGGAGAGAACGATATTTGCGTCTATGCTGGCGGCGCTAAGTAATTAGCATTCCACTATTTTCAGTGAATGATGACTGAATTCTTCAACCGGCGCGACTTGCTGTCACGCCGGCCTTTTTTTACATTAAAATAACACTCAGTGCACCGAGGCTTTCGACAGTAAATTAATCACCAGCACGCCGGCAATAATTAATCCCATGCCGACGATCGCCGGCCAATCCAATTTTTGCTGATAAACGAACACTGCGGCGACCGACACCAGCACGATGCCCATGCCCGACCAAATCGCATACACGATGCCCAGCGGCATGCTTTTGACCACCATCGACAGCCCCCAAAACGCCACGCCATAGCCCAGCACCACCAGCAGCGACGGCCACAGGCGGGTAAAGCCCTCAGAGGCTTTCAACATGGTGGTGGCGATCACTTCCGCGACTATCGCCATCGTCAAATACATAAATGCGCTCATGGTTTTCTTCTGTCAATTTGCCGATGCGCAATTATGACGCGCCGGAAATAAATTGTCTTTAAACGGTGAAAACAATTTATTGCCCCGGCCCCTAATCGGCGAGGAAATACGCCTTTGACGATTT
>NZ_JVEL01000552.1:0-14805 GCF_001076875.1 Serratia sp. 506_PEND | reverse complement strand
TAAAGAGCCTTTCCCCAGCAGCATCGTGTACTTGAATTTGCATGAGTATTACGAGAAAAAAAGGATCGTGCAACTGCTTTCGCCGGTAATCAGCCGGGGGCAGATGAAGGTAAACGTAAAGAATCCAATAACCTGTAGCCTGTACAACGCATCGGCAAAGTACATTGCGATCAGGCGCAAAGAAAAAAAGATGAGTGAAAACGAGTTCATCCTATCGCTCTATGAGGGGGTGTTGGCTTCTTTGGATATCTTCATCACGCAAAGCGTAATCTTTAAAATCCACGATCACTGTCCAGGTGAAAAGGAAAACGTCAGCATGTGGTATTTCATCCCGATAAAATGAGCTTTGTTTATCGCACGCGGCAGAGGGTTGCCTGATTACAACGGAAAGCTTTGGTTATGCCATCGATATTTTGATGGCGTCCACCTGTCAACGTCCCATAAGCCTGTTTCAACCAACGGAACGGTTGGCAAGGAAGAAAAAAAACCGACCGCGAGGGTCGGTAAGCATGGGGTATTCAATAGGTATGACAACACTACAATTAAATAATAGCGCGCGTTGGGGGTTTTTATTTACCGAAAAGTGTTATCTCACGGAACAATAGACCCGGCGTGCGCGCATCCTCTCTGGCAATAAGACGGGGGGCCTGCGCAGCGCAGGCGTCATAAAATGAAGATAAAAAAAGCCGGCGATTAACGCCGGCCAATGAAACATCGACAATCTCTCTGAGATGCACGACCCTGTACGGGAAATAAGGTCATGCAGTTCCTATGTAACCCTACCTGGCGCGTTTTTTTTTACCAAAAAGCGATATTTTTGGCCGGTGAGATGGAGAAATAAAAAAGCCGGTCATGACGACCGGCGAATGCGAAAATAACAGGGTAACGTTAATTGAAAGTGCACATAAAATGATAGCGAATTAATCCTAGCACTGACATCGGCGGTATATTTTACCTAAAAATGTCTTTGCGGCATTGGCCTTACCGCTCGGTTCCAGCGGCGGTATGGGGTTGCGTGGAGAAGCGAAAGGGCGGCCGATGCTGCTCCCCCTCGAAGCCAGGCTAAGAGCCCCGCGGCCAGACCGCCTCGCGCACGGCGATTGCTCTGGGCAGCAGCCCGAGGGCGTAGAAGCGGTCGGCGATGCTTTGCTGCTGACGGATCACCTGTAAATCCATGGCGCGAACCTCATGGCTGCGGCGCGACAGCGCGAGTTCCAGTGAGGCGCTCGCCAGCCCCAGTTCGTTGGAAAGGTGACGAGCGGCTTCTCTCGGCTGCGCGGCGATGTAACGGCCGGTGTGCTGCAGCGCCTGCATCAGCGGCCGCAACAGATCGTCCGAACGCTCGGCGAAGCCGCGGCGCGCCAGGTAGAATTGCTGATTGAGCACCCGCTGGGTGCCGTCGGCGATCACGCGCAGTTCCCCGTTGCGCTGCGCGTCGCTGAGCAGCGGATCCCACATCATCCAGGCGTCCACCGCCTGCAGGTCGGTCGCCGACAGCGGATACTTCGGCGGCGCGTAGACGATACGCACGTCGTTCACCGTCAATCCCTGTTCGTCCAGCATCTGCAGCAATAAATAGTGCACGTTGGAGCCTTTGTTGAGCGCGATGCGTTTGCCGCGCAGATCGGCGGCGCTGCGTATCGGGCTGTCTTGCGGCACCACCATCGCCACGCTCTGCGGCGCCGGCGGCTCAAAACCGACGTACACCAGCGCATTGCCCTGTGCCTGGGCGAAGATCGGCGGCACTTCGCCGGTGGTGCCGAAGTCTATCTCATCGCCGTCGAGCGCGTGCAGCAGCTGCGGCCCGGCGGGAAACTCGCTCCACAACACGCTGATGCGCTGTGTGGCGAAGAGCTGTTCCAGGCTTTGCCGCGCCTTGAGCACCCCGAGGTTGCCGAACTTTTGATAGCCGATGCGCAGTTCGCGTTCGGGCAGAGACGCTGCGGCGATGGCCGGTGAATGTGCGGGTGCGCCGGCGCTGCGACGGCGCGGTTTGATCAGACCAAGATGTGCCAAATGGGTGCGCAGGGTATTGCGGCTGACGCCGAGCAACGACGCCGCTTGCAACTGGTTGCCGCCGCTGCGTTCGAAGGCGTTGCGCACCAGCGCATCCAGCACCCGTTGGTAAAGCTGTGCGCTGTCGCCTTGCAACTGCCGCTGCACAAAGCGGTCGATGGCGTCGTCGCCGCCGTCGTTATCCGTCAGGCGATGGGTGAGCTGCAGTTGCTGCGGTGCGATCGCCCCCTCCTGGCTCAGCAAGACCGCATTATGCAGCGTGTTCTCCAGCTCGCGCACGTTGCCAGGCCAAGGGTAGTCCAGCAGCGCCTGCTGCGCTTCCTCCGTCAACCGCGGCAGTGGCCGTTCCAGACGGTGGGCGTACAGCGCAAGAAAATGTCTGGCCAGCACCGGAATATCGTCCGGCCGCTGGCGCAAGGGCGGTAACGTCACCGCCGCCACGTTCAGGCGGTAATAGAGATCTTCACGGAACCGCCGTTGGCGAATCGCGCCGGCTAGATCGACGTGGGTGGCGGCGATGACCCGCACATCGATCTTCAGCGGTTTGCGCGAACCGACGCGGGTGATCTCCCGCTCCTGCAGCACGCGCAGCAGCTTGACCTGCAGCGACGGGTTCAGCTCGCCGATCTCGTCCAGCAGCAGGGTGCCGCCTTCCGCCGCTTCGAACCAGCCCTGATGAGTGCCGACGGCGCCGGTGAAGGCGCCTTTCTCATGGCCGAACAGTTCGGCTTCCGCCAGGCTTTCCGTCAGCGCGCCGCAGTTGACCGCCAGGAAAGGTTGATGGCGGCGCGCGCTGTGGTGGTGCAGATAGCGCGCCACCACTTCTTTGCCGGTGCCGGTTTCACCGACGATCAGCACGGTGGCGTCGGTGGGAGCCAGCCGATCGAGCACGCTTTGCAGAGCGAGCGACGCCGGATCGATCAGCACCGGCTTGTCGGCGGCGAACGGTTGAGGATCGTACATGGGCGTCTCCTGTCTGACGACGATGGGGAAAAAATCTTATCCCAGCCAATGAGCAGCCGCGAGAGGATAAAAGGCGCACGGTGCTGCATTGGCAACAGCCTTCCACCGCCGCCTGCTGCCAATGCAGCAGTGTTTTTACGTCGATATCTCATCAATCTATTGATATGTATTGGTTTTTTAAAACCTGCAATGTGGCATGCATCCTGCTTTTCTTTTTATAACCAAGCAAAGTTTTTCTATCGATAAATACTGAAAATAGTTATATAGGAAAGGCATAAATGACTGAGTCAGTGAAAGATCGCATCAACGTTTTCTGGTTTCTGCCGACCCACGGCGACGGCCGCTATCTGGGCACGGCGCAGGGCGGGCGCCCGGTGGACCTGCCTTATTTGCAGCAGGTAGCGCTGGCCGCCGACAACCTCGGCTATTACGGCGTGCTGATCCCAACCGGTAAAAGCTGCGAGGATTCCTGGCTGGTGGCGGCGGCGCTGGCGCCGATCACCCGCCGGTTGCGCTACCTGGTGGCGGTGCGCCCCGGTCTGCAGCCGCCGAGCCTAGCGGCGCGCATGGCGGCGACGCTGGATCGGCTGTCGGACGGACGCCTGCTGATCAATGTGGTAACCGGCGGCGATCCGGTGGAAAACAAAGGGGATGGCATCTTCCTCAGCCATGCCGAACGCTACGAGGTGACACAGGAATTTCTCACGGTGTATCAACGGCTGCTGCAAGGGGAGAAGGTGGACTTCAGCGGTAAGCATATTCGCGTCGAAGGCGCCGAATTGCTGTTCCCGCCGGTGCAGGAAAACGGCCCGCCGCTCTATTTCGGCGGCTCATCGCCGGAAGCGATCGATATCGCCGCCGGGCAGATCGACACCTACCTGACCTGGGGCGAGCCGCTGGCTCAGGTGGCGGAAAAGCTGGCGGCGGTGCGCCAGCGCGCCGAGCGGCAGGGGCGTAAACTCAGCTATGGCATTCGCCTGCACGTTATCGTGCGCGAAACTGAAGACGAAGCCTGGGCGGCGGCCGAGCGACTGATCGCGCATCTGGATGACGACACCATCGCGGCGGCGCAGCAGATCTTTGCTCGCATGGACTCCACCGGCCAGCGCCGCATGAGCGAGCTGCACGGCGGCTCGCGCGAGAGTCTGCGCATCGGCCCCAACCTGTGGGCCGGCGTCGGCCTGGTGCGCGGCGGCGCCGGCACCGCATTGGTGGGCAACCCGCAGCAGGTGGCGGCGCGCATACGCGAGTATCAGGCGCTGGGCATCGACAATTTCATCCTTTCCGGCTATCCGCATCTGGAAGAGGCTCACCGCTTCGCCGAGCTGGTGATGCCGCTGCTGCCGCTGGCGCAGTCGGCTCATCAGACGGCTCGCACGATCAATACCGGCCCGTTTGGCGAAACCATCGGCGGCGATCGTCGTCCCGCCCCGGCGCAGCGGGAGGGCTGATGGCGAAGCGTGCCCATATTATCGTTATCGGCGGCGGTTTCACCGGCGCGGCGCTGGCGATCCAGCTGGCGCGCGGAGCGGTGGATGTCACGGTGATTGAACCGCGCGCCGCGCCGGGCTATGGCGTGGCGTATTCGACCACCGATCCGACCCACCGCATCAACGTCCCGGCCGATAGGATGCAGTTGGCGGATGAACCGGCGGGGGATTTTGACCGCTGGTTCCGTCAGGGCGGCGGGTTGGCGGCCGATCCGCAGGCGTTATGGCGCGACGGTAAGGCCTATCCGCAGCGCGGCGCCTTCGGCCGCTATGTCGAGGAACGTTTTCATCAGGCGGCGCAGACGGGCCAGGCCCGCGTGCGGCACCTGCGCGATCGGGCGCAGCACCTGCAGCCGCAGGCGCAGGGCGCGTCCGTCATCACCGCCGGCGGCGAACGGCTGTGGGGCGATTATGTGGTGTTGGCGACCAGCCATCCGCCGCCCGCGCTGCCGCGGCAAATCGCCCCGGAACTGGCGCGCGACGCGCGGTTGATCGCCAATCCCTGGGCGGAGGGGGCGCTGAATGAGATTGAACCCGATGAATCGTTGGCGATCGTCGGCAGCGGGCTGACGATGGCTGATGCGGTGGCGGCGTTGCACCGCCGCGGGCATCGCGGGCCGATTACCGCGTTCTCTCGTCACGGCCTGCTGCCGCGCCCCAATGCCGAAGGGGAGTACCCGACATGGTCGTTTGCCCCGCCATCCGGACTGCGCGACGGGGTGCGGCAGGTGCGCCTTGAGGTGGCGCGCGCTGCTCGGCAACGGGTGCCGTGGCAGGCGGTGTTGGACGCGGTGCGCGCCCAGGGCCAGCGTCTGTGGCAAGCATTGACGCCGACCGAACAGCAGCGCTTTCTGCGGCATCTGCGCGCCTATTGGGACGTGCACCGCTATCGCATTGCGCCGCAGGTGAGCACGTTGCTGGCGGAGCAACAGGCGGCGGGCACGCTGCAGGTATTGGCCGCTCGTTTGCGGCGGGCAGAACCCACGCCGCAGGGCGTGCGTTTGACGATTCTGCCGCGCCAGGGCGCAGAGCGGGCGCTGCAGGCGCAGCGGCTGCTGATCGCTACGGGTCCGGCCCATGCCGGCCTGATCGCCGCCAGCCCGTTGCTCAGCTCGCTGGCGGAGCAGGGGGCGCTGCGCGCCGATCCGCTGGGATTGGGGCTGTGGGTCAATGCCGACAGCCAGGCGATCGGCGGCGACGGCCTTGCCAACCCGCGTCTGCTGGTGGCCGGCCCGGCGGCGCGTGGCCGCTTCGGCGAACTGATGGGGCTGCCGCAGGTGGCGGAACACGCCCAAAGCGTCGCGCAATACCTGTTGGCGCGATGTCCGGCGGCAAACTGATCGTCCATTCCCGTTTTTAACACCCTAAGACCCCCCATCCGGCCTGGCTCCGCCCGTGGCCGGCAGATAATTGTGGAGCTCGCTATGTCATCGCAACGTGAAATTCGTCTTAACGCTTTTGATATGAACTGCGTCGGCCATCAGTCGCCGGGGCTGTGGGCGCACCCGCGCGACCGTTCCTGGCAGTATAAGGATCTCGAATATTGGACCGATCTGGCGCGCCTGCTGGAACGCGGCAAGTTCGATGGATTGTTTATCGCCGACGTGCTGGGGATTTACGACGTGCTTAACGGCAGCGGCGACGCGGCGATCCGCCAGGCGACGCAGGTGCCGGTTAACGATCCGCTGGCGCTGGTGACGCCGATGGCGCTGGTTACCGAACATCTCGGCTTCGGGCTGACCGCCTCGCTGTCATTCGAGCACCCTTATCCTTTCGCCCGCAGATTGTCGACGCTTGATCACCTGACCAAGGGGCGCATCGGTTGGAATATCGTCACCTCTTACCTGGAGAGCGGCGCGCGCAATATTGGCCACCGGGCGCAGACCGATCACGATGCGCGCTACGACTACGCCGATGAATACCTGCAGGTGGTTTACAAGCTGCTGGAGGGCAGTTGGGAAGACGGCGCGATTTTGCGCGATCGTCAGCGGCGCATCTTCAGCGATCCGGCGAAAATTCATCCGATCAACCACAAAGGTGAGTTCTTCCAGGTGCCGGGCATTCATCTGAGCGAGCCTTCGCCGCAGCGCACGCCGGTGCTTTATCAGGCCGGCGCTTCCAGCCGCGGCAAGCAGTTTGCCGCGGAGCACGCCGAATGCGTGTTTGTCGCTTCTCCTTCGAAAACATTGCTGAAAAAAACCGTGGCCGATATCCGCCGCCGCGCCGCCGAGGCCGGGCGCGACCCGCGCAGCATCCTGATCTTCAACCTGCAGACGGTGATCGTCGGTGAAACTGACCGACAGGCGCAGGAAAAATGGCGGGAATACAAATCCTATACCAGCTACGAAGGCGCGCTGGCGCTGGTGTCCGGCTGGACCGGCATCGATTTCGGTCAATATCAGCCGGATCAGGTGCTGAAGCATCTGCACACCAATGCCATTCAGTCGGCGGTGGAAACTTTCTCCAGCGCCGATCCCAGCCGTGAATGGACCGTACAGGGCATCGCTGAATGGGTCGGCATCGGCGGTTTCGGCCCGCTGTTGGTGGGCGGCCCGCAAACCGTGGCCGACGAACTGCAGGCGTGGGTGGAGGAAACGGATGTTGACGGTTTCAATTTGGCCTACGCCGTTACCCATGAAACCTTCACCGACGTGGTGGAACTGCTTATCCCCGAGCTGCAAAAACGCGGAGTGTATAAGCGCGACTACACAGCGGGCACTCTGCGAGAAAAATTGTTCAATCAGGGGCCGCGCCTGGCAGAGCCGCACCCGGCGGTGGGCTACCGCTGGCCGGCCGGCGCGCTCTTGGCCGATGCACTGAGCGTCAAGTGAGGATGCGATGATAGAGATTGAAGGATTGCACAAGGCTTACCGCGCGCCGGACGGGCGACGGATTGAGGTGCTGAAGGGCGTTTCGCTGCAGGTGCCGGCCGGATCGATTACCGCCGTGGTCGGCCCCAGCGGGGCGGGCAAATCGACGCTGGCGAAATGCATCAGCCTGCTGGAGCGGCCGAGCAGCGGCAGTATCCGGGTGAACGGCCAGGACTTGTCGCGGCTTGCGGGCGAGGCGCTGCGCAGGGAGCGGCGGGCGATAGGCACGGTGTTCCAGTCTTCCGCGCTGCTGCAGCGTAAAACCGCCTGGCAGAATGTGGCGCTGCCGTTGACCTATCTGGGCGTGGTGCCGCGCGATATCGACAAGCGGGTAAAGAGCCTGCTGGCAGCGGTAGGGTTGGCGGACAAGGCGGCGTTTTACCCGGCTCAACTGTCCGGCGGCCAGCGCCAAAGGGTCGGCATCGCCCGCGCGCTGGCGCTGAATCCGTCGGTGCTGCTGGCGGATGAGGCCACCTCCGGGCTGGATCCGGACGCCACCGGGGCCATTCTCAGCCTGCTTAAACAGCTGCGCGATCGGTATGGCCTGTCGATCATCCTGATCACCCACGAGATGGATGCGGTGCGCGACGCCGCCGACGCGGTAGCCGAGATCCGCGACGGCGTGATTGTGCAGCAAGGGCCGGTGCGCGAGCTGTTGGCGGCGCCCGATTCCTCGCTGGGCCGCCGGCTGTTCCCGCTGAAGACGCTGGCGTCCGACGCCGCGCTGCGGCTGCAGGTAACCTATTCCGCCCGTCAGCCGGCGGTCACCGACTGGATCAGCCGCATCAGCCGCCAACTCGACCTGCAGATCGATCTGCTGGGCGGCCACGTTGAAGTGGTGGGCGGCAGCCTGGCCGGGCGGTTAGAGATTGCGGTGCGTTTTGGCGGCGGTTCGCGTTCGGTGGCTGAACTGCAGGGCGAACTGCGGCGGTTGGGCATTCTCGCCGAGGTGCTGGAACAGCCGGCGGCCTTGCAGGAGGCGGTATGAAAAATCTGTCTGACAGCGTGATGAGCCAGGACACACCCTGGCGCGAGATCCATCGGTTGATGCTGCCGGCTTACGGCGAAACCTGGCTGATGGTCGGCATCGTGATGCTGTTTGTGGTGGCGATCGGCGGCGCCGTCGGCGTGGTGTTGTTCAACACCTCATCGCGCGGCTTGTTTCCGCGTCCGGCGCTGAATCGCGCGCTGAGCTGGTTAGTGAACATGGGCCGTTCGCTGCCGTTTCTGGTGCTGATGGCGGCGATTATTCCGTTCACCTTCTGGTTGACCGGCACCACCATCGGCATTCCGGCGGCGGTGATCCCGATGATCGTCGCCGGCATTCCGTTCTTTGGCCGGCTGGTGGAGAACGCGCTGCGCGAACTGCCGCCGGAGGTGACGGCGGTGGGGCTGGTGTCCGGCGGTTCGATCTGGCAGATAGTCACCCGCGCGCAGCTCAGCGAGGCGCTGCCGGCGATCGTCGCCGCCATCACACTGAACGTCATCTCGATGATCGAGTATTCGGCCATCGCCGGCACCATTGGCGCGGGCGGCATCGGCTATCTGGCGGTGGTGTACGGCTACCAGCGTTTCGACAATCACATCATGATCGCCACCATTGTGGTGCTGATCGCCACGATTCAACTGATTCAGTTTATTGGTGACCGCCTGGTCGCCGCGTTGCGTCATCATCAGGAAACCTTTTAATCATGCCTAATCACGATTTTGAGATAGTGAAGAAGAAACGCTGGCCGTGGCCGGTGGGTATCGCGGCGGTGGCAATTATCGCCGCCGCGGTTTGGCACTTCAGCGCCGGCCAGCAGCAGACGGTGCAGTTCGGCAGCACGTTGAAAGTGCACTTTGAGCCGGCGATGGCCGGAGAGCAGCGGGTGATCGAGTACGTCGGCGACCATATCGCGCCGGATTACGGCCTTAGGCTGGAGGCGGTTGGCCTGCAGGATCCGGTGCAGGCCGATCGTGCGGTGGCGCAGGGGCAGTACGCCGCCACGATCTACCAGCACCAATGGTGGCTAAAACAGGTGGTAGATGCCAATGGTTTTAAGCTGACCCCGACGCTGCCGGTGTTTCAGTGGGCGTTTGGCATTTATTCCGACCGCTATAGGTCGATCGCGGAGTTGCCGGACGGCGCGGAGATCGTGGTGCCCAACGACGGCGCCAATCAGGGGCAGGCGTTGTGGCTGCTGCAGCGCATTGGACTGATCGGGCTGGATCCGGCGATCGAGGCGCGCACCGCCAGGCTGAAAGACATTCGCGAGAACAAACGCCATTTTAACTTCAAGGAGCTGGATTTGCTGACCATGCCGCGCGCGCTGAATTCGGTCGATGCGGCCATTGGCTATGTGNGTCGCAGTTCGACGCCGGCAAGGTGCCGCGTGAGAAGGGCATCTTGTTCCCACCGGCGCCGAAAACCTTCGCTTCGCAGCTGGTGATTGGCACGCCCTATCTGCAGGACGAAAATATTCGCAAGCTGCAGCGGGTGTTTGCCGATCCCAGGTTGCAGGCGTGGCTGAAAAGCACCGACGACCCGCGGGTGAAAGGCGTGCTGGTGCCGGTCTCGGCAGAATAATCCCCGCCCGAAATGACCGTGATAAAGACCGGATTAACGCGCGTTAATCCGGCGTTTTTGTTACGCTGTAACCGTGTTTAATTTATTGATATTAATGATATTTATAGAAGAAATTGTTGTTTGTCGGCGTAATTTTTTCACCCTATAAACGAGGTGTCACCTGCCAATTACAACGAGGAAGCTATGAGTACCTTAAATATCGATACCGCGCCGCCGTTATCTGCGCCCATCGGCTCGGCCAGCGATGTGGCGCGTTTGATTAACCAGCGCAGCGAGAAAAATACCCATGCGCGCATGATCGTGCTGTTGGCGCTGGGCGGTGTTTTTCTCGATGCCTATGACCTGACCACGCTGTCTTACGGCATCGATGACGTGGTGCGTGAATTCAGCCTCAGCCCGCTGCTGACCGGGGTGGTAACTTCTTCGATCATGGTCGGGACCATTCTCGGCAACCTGGTCGGCGGCTGGTTGACCGACAAGTACGGCCGCTATCAGGTGTTTATGGCCGATATGCTGTTTTTTGTGGTTTCCGCCATCGCCGCCGGGCTGGCGCCCAACGTCTGGGTGCTGATCGGCGCGCGCTTTTTGATGGGTATCGGCGTCGGCATTGATTTGCCGGTGGCGATGGCCTATCTGGCCGAATTCTCCAAATTCACCGGCAAGGCCAACAAGGCATCGCGCCTGGCGGCCTGGTGCCCGATGTGGTACGCCGCTTCGTCGGTGTGTTTTCTGATCATCTTTGCGCTCTATTTTCTATTGCCGGCCGAATATGCGAACTGGCTGTGGCGCGCCTCGTTGATTTTCGGCGCCGTGCCGGCGTTGCTGATCATCATGGTGCGCAGCAAGTTTATGAACGAGTCGCCGCTGTGGGCCGCTAACCAGGGCGATCTGAAAGAGGCGGCGCGCATCCTGCGCGAGTCATACGGCATTGCCGCCCATGAGGCGGAACCTGACGCCGCCCAACCGGCGGCGCCGCCGAAGGTCAGCTTCCGCGTGCTGTTCCGCAAGCCGTACCGCGAGCGCACTCTGGTCGCCAGCGTGATGAACGTTTGCATTTCCTTTGAATACACCGCCATCGCCTTCTTTCTGCCGTCGATTCTGGCGCAGTTTCTCGGCGCCGGGGTGTTTGAAACTATCTCCGCTTCGCTCGGGCTGAACGTGCTGTTCGCTTTTACCGGTGGCCTGCTCGGCATGCGTTTGGCATGGAAGTATCCGTCGCGCTACGTGGCGATCGCCGGATTCGCGCTGCAGTTTATCGCGCTGATTGCCCTGGCGTTGATCGGACATCCGCAGGCGGCGTTCGGCGTTGGGCTGGCGATCTTGATGTTGGGCCTATGGCTGTTCGCCGAAGGATTCGGCCCCGGCGCGCAGATGATGATTTACCCGGCGCTCTCTTACCCGACGGCGATCCGCGCCACCGGCGTCGGTTTCGGCCGTTCGCTGTCCGGTATCGGCAGCGCGCTGGCGCTGTTTATTCTGCCGATTTTGCAGGCGCGCTTCGGCACCGACATGTTTTGGATTGTTTCACTGGCGGCGGCGATTCCCATCGTCTTCCTGCTGATCATTCGCTTTGAACCGACGGCGCGCGATATTGACGATCTGGCCGATCGCGCTTAACCACAGAGGACACTGACATGACGCAACACCTGTTATCCACCGGAGCAGACTACGCACAGCTGGCCGCGCGATTTCGGCCGATCTTCGCCGAAATCGCCGCCGGGGCGGTGGAGCGCGAGCTGTCGCGCACGCTGCCGCATGAACCGATCCGTTGGCTGAAAGAGGCGGGGTTCGGCAGGGTGCGCCTCCCGCGTGAAAAGGGCGGCGACGGCGCTTCGTTGCCGCAGCTGTTCGAACTGCTGGCCGAACTGGCGGAGGCGGACTCTAACCTGCCGCAGGCGCTGCGGGCGCATTTCGCCTTCGTGGAAGATCGGCTGAACGCGCCGGACGGTCCGGAGCGCGATCGCTGGTTCGAACGCTTTCTCGACGGCGAGCTGGTCGGCAGCGGTTGGACCGAGATCGGCGGCGTTAAGCTGGGGCAGGTCAATACCCGGGTAACGCCGCAGGCCGACGGCTGGTCGCTCAACGGCGAGAAATTTTACAGCACCGGCAGTCTGTTTGCCGATTGGATCGACGTGTATGCCGAGCGCAGCGACAGCGGCGGCCCGGTGATCGCTTTGGTGAACGTCGCCCAGCCGGGCGTAGAGCGCGACGACGACTGGGACGGATTTGGCCAACGCACTACCGGCAGCGGCACCACGCGTTTTATTGATGCGCGGGTCGAGCAGGCGCACGTCTATGACTTTGCCGAGCGCTTCCGCTACCAAACTGCGTTCTATCAGCATGTGTTGCTGGCGACGCTGGCGGGGATCGGCCGCGCGGTGCTGCGAGACGTCGGCGAGGGCGTGAGGCAACGTAAAAGGATCTATAGCCACGGCAACGCCGGTTGGGTGAAGGACGACGTGCAGATCCAGCAGGTGGTGGGGCAAATCAGCGCCTGGGCCTATGCGGTTGAGGCGACGGTGCTAAAAGCGACGTCCTCGCTGCAGCAGGCTTACGAGGCGCATCGATCCGGCGATGAAGCGCTGCTGCAGGCGCTTAACGTGACGGCGGAGCTGGACGCCGCCAGGGCGCAGGTCATCGCCGGGGAGTGGGTGCAGCGCGCCGCCGGTGAATTGTTCAATGCGCTCGGCGCTTCAGATACCCGTACCGGCAAGGCGTTGGATCGCCACTGGCGCAATGCGCGCACGCTCTCTTCACATAATCCGGTGATCTACAAGGCGCGCAATATCGGTGACTGGGAAATTAACCGCCATATGCCGACCTTTATCTGGCAAATCGGCAGTGGCGGTTGAGGCCGAGGCTATTCCGTCCAAACCTGCGTGCTGCGCGGGCTGTCCATCTGATAATCCGAGTAGGGGCGGGTGAAGAACTCGCGCCCCAACTCGCGGGCGGCCCGCAGCGGGTTGCGCGGATCGCGGGCGATCTCGCCGCGCTGGTTGCCGGCGCCGTGCACCAGTCCGACGAAGGCGGAATGGGTGTAGCGGCTGAACTCCTGGATCTGATGCACGATGCCCAGCGCCGCGCCGGGATAAGTTTCTTCCGACGCCACCGCCAGCCCGATGCGTTTGCCGCTCATGCGTTGGTGCACCTGTTCCGCCTGAGGGTAGGTGTTGGAATAAAAGCTGAACGAGCGATCGAAAAAGGCCTTGGTTTGCGCCGACATGCCGTACCAGTAAATCGGCGTGCAAAATACCGCGCCGTCGGCCGGCAGGAAGTGCTCCAGGAACAGCTCGGCGTAGCGATCGGTCGGCGGCGGCGTATGGCGTTCATCGCTCAGGAAACCGCTCAGGTAATCGTCGAGAAAATGCAGGCTGGCGGAAGTGCCGGCTTCGGCGGCGCCCGCCATGATCGCCTGCGCCAGCGTGGCGCTGTTGCCGTCGCGGCGCGGGCTGCCGACCAGCACCACCAGGCGTTTGGATTGATGAGTTGTATTCATGTCATGTTCCTTGGTGTGAAGTGAACTCAGCCTTAATCTAGAGGTAAGCGTCAGCAGGCGACAAATGACGGTTTTTCTGCCAGGATGAACTCAACTCATCCCAAGAGGCTTCGCCATGTTCGCCACGCTGCCCGTCAACGCGTTACGCACCTTTGAATCCGCCGCTCGCCTGCGCAGCTTCAAGCTGGCGGCGGCCGAGCTGGCGGTGACGCCGACGGCGATTTCGCATCAGATCAAGGCGCTGGAACAGCAGCTGGGTTTTGCGTTGTTCGAGCGGGTGCCGCGCGGCGTGCGGCTGACGGCGAAGGGCGAAACGCTGTTTGCCGGAGTGCATGGCGCGCTGCTGGACGTCGCCGCCACGCTTGAGGGTCTGCGGCCGCAGCCCAGCAGCGGCTCGCTGTGCGTCTCGGTGACGCACTCGTTCGCGGCGCTGTGGTTGGTGCCGCGCCTGGGGCGTTTCTACCAGGCGTACCCGCACTATCTGGTGCGCCTGGAGGCCTGCGCCGAGGTGATCGATCTGCAGCAGGATGCCAGCGTGGATGTGGCGGTGCGCTACAGCCGCGCGCATTATCCCGCGCTGCATCTGGCGGCGCGGCTGGAGGAGAGCTTTGGTGTTTACGCCGCGCCGGGGTTGGCCGCCGCCGAACCGGAAAACCCGGTGCTGATCACCGTCAAGTGGGGGGATTCGGCGCTGTACGACAGCGGCTGGCATGACTGGTGCCGGGCCGCCGGCGTGGACTGGTGGCAGCGCCATGCGGCGATGCGCAGCTATCACGAGGAGCATTACGCCCTGCAGGCGGCGGTGGCCGGGCAGGGATGGGTGCTCGCCAGCTCGGTGATGGTGTCCGAGATGGTGGACAACGGTCTGCTGGTGGCGTACCGGCCGGAGGTGCGCGTACCGGGCGCCGCCTACAGCGTGCTGTGCGCGCCGGGGCGCGAGCGGCACCCGCCGGTCAGGGCGTTTCTGGCCTGGCTGCAGCGGGAACTGCCGCAAGGCAATGGCACGAAATAAAAGTTTTACCGTCCTAAGCTGTGGGAATATCAGCGAACTTTTGTTTTTACTTCACTGCGAGAACCTATCATGAGCCAGCCAAGAATCTCCGATTACCCGATTGACGCGCAATTTATCGAGCGCTGGTCGCCGCGCGCGATGACCAACGACGCCATCGACGATCAAACGCTGCTGAGCTTCTTTGAAGCGGCGCGCTGGTCGCCTTCGGCCTACAACATTCAGCCGTGGCGCTTTGCCTACAGCAAGCACGGCTCCGACAGCTGGGAGAACTACCTGGAGTTCCTGATCGACTTCAACCGCGGCTGGGCGCAACACGCCTCGGCGCTGGTGGTGATCGTCTCCAAAACCACCAGCCTGAACGGCGAGCGGCTGGTGGACAACCCGACCCA